>JBAQJU010000101.1:0-2344 GCA_049300475.1 Terriglobales bacterium
CAACAAACGAGCCTAGAATGCAGGCCAGGAACAGTGGCTCGGCGCCACCCAGCAGAGATCGGTCCATCCATTCCCGGCTGACCACAGCGAAGAAAGCCGCGGCCCACCCGCCCCACAATCTGTAAGCAATAAAGATTGCAATGAGTGACGAAGCCATGGAAATGAATAGCAGGCTGTTAAGGTCGGAAGCACCGGTGGCTTTGGAAAGAGCGGCCGTTGCATAGGGCAAACCCCAAAAAAGCTTCGGATGTAATCGGGAGAAATCCCAGTGCCTGATCGCAAATGAAATCTGCGCATACGGCTCGTTGTCTCCGAAGACCTTCACCTCGTTCCAATAGTTAGTAAGGAGAGAATAAACAAGCAGGTAGAAAGAGTAACAAGACGCAACCAGTAAGAAGACCTGGCCTCGGCTCAGTTCAGGTGAGACCTTTTTTTCTGCGACTTTCAGGTTTGGACTACCCTCGATTTGTACAGCTTTAGATGCCATGACCTCATCTCAAAATCCGTGTCGGAGGAGAAGTAACCGAGTGTGCCCGCAACGCCGGGTCCGTCCCGGATTGCAATCTCATGACTATACAACGGGTAAACCTGAGGATAACCGGGCACAATTCCGATTGAGCGCCTCCATACGCATGCCATCGGAATACACAGCTTAAGTTCACCGGCGTGGGAGCTTGAAACGAATGCTGACTTTGGTCTAGTGTGGATGACCGAGGCAAGTATGCGAACTCCCATTCTCTGTGTTCTTACTTTGCTGACCATAGCTTTTTTCTCTTCGGCCCAGAGCAGTCCCGCGTCCCGCTCATCTTCGTCCGACGTGCCGCGCGAGATCCCCGTTTTCGATCTTAACGCCATCGATAAAGCCGCCGACCCTTGTGTGGACTTCTATCAATACGCTTGTGGAACGTGGATGAAGAACAATCCGATACCTCCGGACAAGTCGCGGTGGGGTCGATACGACGCGCTTGCCGAGCGCAATCTTTATATCTTGCGCGACATATTGACGGAGGCGCAGCTTCCCGGCGAACACTCGCCGCTCGAGACGATGGTCGGGACTTTCTATAACTCCTGCATGGACGAGCCTGCGATCGAGAAAAAAGGGACGGCTCCCATGGCTGCAACTCTGGACCAGATTCGAGCGATCAAGACGGAAACAGATCTGATTCGCGAGATTGCAACCATGCACCACGACTCGATTCCGGCGCTGTTTGCTTTCTACCCGCAGCCCGACATGCACGATTCGACCGAGACGGTTGCGTATCTCGATCAGGGCGGGATCACGCTGCCCGACCGCGATTACTACATAAAGGATGATCCGAAGTCGGTCGAGACGCGGCAGAAATATCTGGAGCACGTGCAGAAAATGTTCGAACTGGCTGGCGACAAACCGGAAGCGGCCGCTGCCGAAGCCAAAACTGTAATGATGATTGAGACAGGTCTGGCGCAGGCTTCGATGGACCGCACCGTGCGGCGCGATCCGAAGACGCGCGATCATAAGATGAGGGTGGCGGAAATCGCCGCCGCGGATCCCACCCTCGACCTCACGCTTTACTTTGCCGATAATGGCTCGCCGAAGTTCACTTCGCTGAATGTCGGTAATCCGGATTTTTTCAAGCAGGTCAACCAACAGCTCAGTACCATCCCGCTCGATGACTGGAAGGTTTATCTGCGCTGGAAAACGATTAATGATTACGCGCCGGTCCTGACCAAGGCGTTCGTCGAAGAGGATTTCAATTTCAACGGCAAATACATGTCAGGACAGCAGGAGATGGAGCCGCGCTGGAAGAAATGCGTGAAGTCCACGGACAGAAATTTGGGCATGGCGCTGGGCAAGCTCTATGTGGACCGCACGTTTGGCGCGGAAGGCAAAGAGCGCACTTTGAAGATGGTGCACGGTATCGAAACTGCCATGCGCGAGGACATCACGCAGTTGACGTGGATGTCCGATACCACGAAGAAAAAGGCGTATGAAAAGCTCGACGCCATCGTGAACAACATTGGCTATCCCGACGTCTGGCGCGATTACAGCAGCGTGGTGATCAAGCCGGCCGATTACGCGGGCAACACAACGCGCGCCGGTAGGTTCGAGGTGCAGCGGCAATACAACAAGATTGAGAAGCCTACCGACCGCAAGGATTGGGGAATGACTCCGCCGACGGTCAATGCCTATTACCGGCCCCCGATGAACGATATCAATTTTCCCGCGGGCATCTTGCAGCCTCCGTTCTATGGCAAGCTAATGGATGATGCGGCGAACTATGGCGCCATCGGAGTGGTGATCGGGCATGAACTCACGCATGGCTTCGACGACCAGGGCCGCAAGTACGATGCGGAGGGAAACTTC
>JBAQJU010000102.1:0-19099 GCA_049300475.1 Terriglobales bacterium
GGTGCCCCAGGTTCGCGCCCGTTCTTTGGGCGCTAACCTGGGGGCGGCGGACAAAAGCCGGCGCCAAACGCCTAGAGCCCGCGATGAGAAACGACGCACAGACCGCACGCTATAATCAGCGCAACCAACAAATGGAATCGCGCTCGGAAATAGTTCCGCGGCTGGGTCTGTTAGCTTTGTTCCTGCTCACGAACCTTTTTCTCGCCTCCTTATTATTCACTTCGAACTTATATGCTCTGAATCTTGGCGACCCGGCTCGCCAGTTAGCGGACCGTATCGCTGCTGCAACCGGCCCCGGCTCGGTCGCCCTCGAAGTCACGAACCGCTCGTCGCTAGACGATAAATCTGTCCGCGAGGTGCGCAGCGCGCTCCAAGCGCAGTTGCACGTTCAGGGAGTGAGCATGGCCGCCGTTGACCAATCGATGGGGACGGTTGACGTCGTTCTGTCCGAAAGTCTCCGCGAATACGTCTGGACCGCCAAGATCACCATCGGCTCCGATCCGCCGCGCGTCGTGCTCATTTCCCTGCCGCGGGAGTTCTCCACCACACCGTTCACTTCCGTGCTCCCCGTTACCTTGAAAAAAACTTTCCTCTTCTCCCAGGAGCAGCCTATCCTCGACGCCGCGCTCATCGACATTTCCGGAGGCTCGATTTCCGCGGGCGCGCACCTTCTGGTCCTCGATCCAACTCGCGTCGCCGTCTACCGCCAGCAATCTGGTCGCTGGGAACTCGAGACCTCCCTTGCCATCCACCACTTGCGTACATTTCCCCGGGATGTGCGAGGCCGGTTGTTCCCGCGCCGCGATCACCTGTTCGACGTTTACCTGCCCGGAACATTTTGCCGTTCGAGCGCCACCGCACCCCTCGCCCTCAACTGCTCCGCCAGCGACGCCCCCTGGCCTCTGACATCCGACGAGAGCGGGGGCAACGGCGTCCGCGCCTTCTACGCTCCCGCGCGCAACTTTTTCACTGGTACCCTCTCTCCAGGCATCGGGAAAGTCTCCAATGTTCCTTCGTTCTATGCTGCGGCCTCGCTTCCCCGTTCCAATTACACGCTCTGGATGCTGGCGGCCGTCGATGGCTCCATCCATATGATCGACGGCATTACCGATCAGGCAATTCGCAACGCCCGCTGGGGAAGCGATCTGGCCGCCCTTCGCTCCAGTTGTGGCGCAGGAACGCAGCTTCTTGTCACCCAAAGCGGAGATCCCGAACGCGACAGTTTGCGCGCTTTCGAAATTCCCGATCGCGATCCCGTTGCCGTCAGTTCCCCGCTCGAGTTCGATGGCTCCATCGTCGCTCTCTGGCCCGATACAAACCTCACCAGCGCCGTGGCCATAATTAAGAGAGAAGACAAGCGCGATGATACAGGTCAGTATGAGGCGAATCGCATTTCCATTACTTGCGCTAATTAGTCTTGCGTGCGCCACCACCGCCGCAACCCGCCCGCACTATGGTGGAACCTTGCGCGTCGCCATGCAATCGGCGCCCATGACACTCGTCATGCCCAGCTCATCGACTCCAACTGACTACTGGGATATGGCGCGCGTGCTATCGCTGATCGGCGACAACCTCGTCGGGATCGATGCCGAAGGCCGTCCTCAGCCCGCTCTCGCCGTCGCTTGGCAAGCCGACTCGACCGCCCGCCACTGGCAATTCATGCTGCGTAACGGAGTCAAGTTCCACGACGGCACCCCAGCTTCGGGGACCGCGATCGCCCAGATTCTCGGCGCCCTCCATCCCGACTGGAACGTCCGTGCTGGCTCTGCGACTGACTCCCTGACTATCGACACCGAGGCTTCCACGCCCTCGCTGCTCGCCGAACTTGCGCTACCGCGCAACCTCATCCTTATGCGCAGCGCCGCGGGTATCCCGGTCGGAACTGGTCCTTTCCGCATCGCCGAGTTCCAACCTGGAAAGCTTCTCAAGCTTGCCGCCAACGAGGAAAGCTGGGCTGGACGCCCCTTCCTCGATGCGATCGAAATTGAATTTGGAAGATCGCTGCGCGACCAGGCCGTGGCACTCGAACTCGGGCGGGCTGATGTCATCGAAGCCGCTCCCCAGGCTGCGAACGCCTCGCCCCGCATCCGCACGTCATCGTCACTGTCATTGCCGGTCGAGTTGATGGCTCTTGTTTTTCCTTCCAATTCCAAAGCGCAGGATGTTCGTTTACGCGAGGCGCTCGCACTTTCCATCGATCGCAAGCCAATCGTGTCTGTGCTGCTCAAAGGGGCCGCCGAGCCCAGCGCGAGCATCTTGCCCAACTGGATGACCGGCTACAGCGCGGCGTTCTCAACCCAGGCGAATGTGCAACGCGCGAAGGTCTTGTTGGCCGATGCGCGCCAGCCCGCACTCACGCTCAGTTACGATCCGCGCGATCCCCAGGCGCAACTCATCGCCGAACGCATCGCCCTCAACGCCCGCGAAGCTGGCATCACGGTAATGGTGTCTTTATCTGGAGCGGAGGATATTCGCCTGGTGCGCATCGCATTGCCCAGCCCCGATCCAGCCCTCTCCCTTCGCGAAATCGCAATCCAGTTGTCGCTTTCGCCACCCATCGTGCGCAGCAACACAGTCGAAGACCTATTTCAAGCTGAGCGGGGTCTGCTCGACGACGACAGTGTGATACCGCTTTTCCATCTGCCCGTCGCAAGCGCCGCGGGCGCGCGGGTTCGCGGCTGGTCGCCCGATCACCTTGGCCTCTGGAATCTTGCGGATGTCTGGCTGGAGGACTCGCGATGAGCTTCCGCCAGAAGCTTCTTCTGCTTTTCGCAACGACTATCCTGCTTTGTGTTGCGGTAATGTCGGTGTCGGTCTATGGCACCATGCGGCGTTCGTTCGAACAGGCGGATCAGGATCGCGCCAACTCCGTGGCGGCGCAATTTCGAGCCGAATTCCAGCGCCGTGGCCAGGAAGTCGCGCGCAAAGTTGGGTCCATCGCCGCGAGCGAAACCGTGCAGCGCATCGCGATTGAAATCAACCGCGGCGCTTCGTCTGGGGGCGGCGACGCCAGCGGCTACCTCAGCGAAGCCCGCACGCTCGCGGTCCAACAGCAACTCGATTTTCTCGAACTCGTCGACCATCAGGGCACCATACTTTCGTCCGCCCAGTGGCAGGCCAAATTTGGATACCCCGAGCCTGCCATCTCATCCTCGACTGGCTCGGCCGACACTAGGGTATTTCTGAAGCGCGAGGAGCTACCGAATGGCCCAACCCTCGGACTGTTTGCCATCCGTGCCGTCAGGGTTGGCGAACAATCATTATTCGTTATCGGGGGCGAGCGTCTCGACCAGGAATTTCTATCGACCCTCGATATCCCGACGGGCACGCGCGTACTGCTCTATCAGAACCTCGATCCCAAATGGAATCCGCAATCGTTGCTGGACTTGAACGGCCCTGCCGCTGGCGCCGACCGCATCGCTCCCCTGATCGAAAAAGTCCGCAGCACTGGCCAGGAAGCTCAAAGCGTCATCCGTTGGACTGCCGATTCCGCCGACGCCGAAGTTTTTCACGCGATCCCGCTCACCGGACCTAACCAGCAACTGATGGGCATTCTGCTGGTCGCAAGTTCGCGCCGTCCGCTCATCGAATTGCAGCGTCGCATCATCTCGGCCGCTATGCTGGTCGGAGGCTTGGGAATTCTGGTCGCCGTGCTTGCCAGCTTGTGGTTCGCGGCCCGCGTCACGCGTCCTGTCGTCTCGCTCGCCGAGGCTGCGCGCCGCGTCGCTGCCGGGGATCTCGCCGCCAAGGTTGAAGTCGAATCAAGCGACGAACTGGGCGAACTGGCCGCTTCCTTCAATCGCATGACCGAAGATCTTTTGCAGCAAAAGGATCGCACTGTGCAGGCCGAGCGCGTAGCTGCGTGGCGCGAACTGGCGCGCCGCCTTGCTCACGAGCTCAAGAATCCTCTGTTCCCGTTGCAGGTCACGGTTGAAAATCTGATGCGCGCCAAGAAAAAATCTCCGGAAATGTTCGAGGAGGTTTTTCATGAGAGCACAGCTACCCTTCTCGCCGAAATCAATAACCTGAAAACGATTATTGGCCGCTTCAGCGAATTTTCGAAGATGCCGCAGCCCCAGCGGCGCCCCACGCAGGTCAACGAGATCCTGCGCTCCGTGCTCCGCGTGTTTCACGCCCAGTTGCAGGAAAAAAGCCGCATCGCCGTGCATACCGATCTCGACGCTGACTTGCCCGAAATCCACGCCGATCCTGATCTGCTGCATCGCGTACTGTCCAATCTCGTGCTCAATGCCATCGACGCCATGCCGCAAGGTGGAGACCTCAGGCTCAGCACAGCCGCGCTTCGCACTGGTGGCCTCGCCCATGGCATCACCGTCTCGGTCTCCGACACCGGATCCGGCCTGACGCCAGAAGAATGCGAGCGCCTCTTCACTCCTTATTACACGACCAAGCAGCATGGCACCGGCCTGGGATTGGCCATCGTGCAATCGGTGGTTAGCGATCACGGCGGTAAAATCTCGGTCGAGAGCGCCCAGGAAAAAGGAACTACGTTTCGGATTGAATTGCCCAACAGCGCGCCACAAACTTCGCAAGTCGCCGCACAGGACTAGCAAGAGTTGTGCACGAGAAGCCGCCTTTTCCCGGCGCACTCGGCGTTTTCTGCGGTAGATTTGATTTTTGTTGAAGCTGACCAACATTTAGAGGTCAATCACGTGCCCCCTAAAGCACACCTGCTCATCGTCGACGACGAAGCCAACACTCTGGCCTCACTCTCGCGCGCATTTCGTCTCGAAGGCCACGAGGCTACCGTCTGCGACAACGCCACCAAAGCCCTCGAACTCGCGATGAGCCAGTCATTCGACCTCATTCTCTCGGACGTCGTTATGCCTGGCAAAGACGGCCTCACATTGCTCGCAGAACTCAAGCACCAGGGAGTGGGCGCGCCTGTCGTCATGATGTCGGGCCAGGCCCACATCGAAATGGCCGTACGCGCCACGCGCCTCGGTGCTCTCGACTTTCTTGAAAAACCCATCTCCACCGACAAGCTCTTGCTGACCGTCGAAAACGCCCTCAAGCTCGGGCGCCTCGAGCGCCAGAACCTCGACCTCCAGCGCCGACTTGGTAAACACGAACTTATATGGGCAGGCGAAACCATGTGCCGGATCATGGCCCAGGTCGAACGCGTCGCAGCCAGCGAAACCCGCGTTTGCATTTTCGGCGAAACCGGCACGGGCAAGGAACTGGTCGCGCGCACCCTGCATGAGCGCAGCCCGCGCGCCGCCGCGCCTTTCATCACGCTCAACTGCGCCGCTGTTCCCGCGGAGCTCATCGAATCCGAATTATTCGGCCACGAAAAAGGATCGTTCACCGGCGCCGCGGCCCGCCATCTCGGCAAATTCGAGCAGGCGCAGCACGGCACCATCTTCCTCGACGAAATCGGCGACATGCCGCTCACCATGCAGGCTAAACTTCTGCGCGTGCTCGAAGAGAGAGAGGTCGAGCGCATCGGCGGCGATCGCGCGATCGCGGTGGACGTCCGCGTCATCGTCGCGACGCATCGCGACCTGGAAGCGCTGGTGCGCGAGGGAAAATTTCGCCCGGATCTTTTTCATCGCATCTACGTCTTCCCGCTTCGCCTGCCGCCGCTGCGCGAGCGCCGCGAAGATATCCCTGCGCTCGTCGAACATTTCGCCGCCCAGGTCAGCGCGATCAACGGATGGAAGCCCATGCCCTTCGCCGCCGATGCCATCGCGGACTTACAACAACATGAATGGCCCGGTAACATTCGCGAACTCCGCAACGCCGTCGAACGCCTGATGCTGCTCGCAACCTCGAGCGAAGTTACGGGCGAAACGGTGGCGTTGGCGCTGCCCACATCGTCGGCCGTTGGCGAATCCGCACTCGCCGAATCGGGTGCGCTCGCCGACCGCGTTCGCGCCTTCGAGAAGCGGACCATCCTCGCGGAGTTGAAGCGCCACCATCACCAGATATCCAACACCGCGCGAGCGCTAGGGCTGGAACGCTCGCATCTTTATAAGAAGGCCGAGCAAGTCGGAATTGATCTGAAGGCAGTGCGGAACGAAGATGAACACTGAGCACATGGGCATCCATGCGAAGAATGCTGACGTGAACTCTCCCCATTGGCCTGAGTCCGTCCATTTGCATTTCCATCCCGGCAAATAAGACAATCCCTCAGGACCACTCATGAGCCCTGACCCTCAGTCCCACACCCCGTTCCGCGCCGGCGCTCTCGTCATCGCGACGCTCGCCAACCCGCGCGAAAAATTCTGGGGAGCGATTCTTCATCTCTCCCCGGTCGGCCTCAGCCTGCGCGGCGTTGACCTTTCATCGTTCGATGACTTCATCACCCAGATCCGCGACGGCGAGCCGTTTAGTTCCGGTGTGATTTTCTTTCCCATGCACCGCGTCGAGCGACTGGAACTTGATCTCCCGGAAGGCAACATTCTCTCGCTCGCCCAGCGTTTCGCGCAGAAAACAGGACAAGATCCCGCTCCGCTCCTGGTCAGCGAATTCCTCCCGCCGGGCACGGCAGACGACGCGGACGACGCAGCAGGATCCTCCGCAACCGATGCAGTTGAAGACTCCTCTGGAGCCACCGGAGACAAGGCCCCGTGAATCTCCGCCAAATTCTCACGGCTCCGAATCAGCTCACTCTGCTGCGCCTGATCTTTCTGCCTTTCATCGTCATCAATATCGTCAAACACGATTACAGGTGGGCGCTCGCCCTCTTTATTCTCGCGGGCCTAAGCGACGGTCTCGACGGCCTCCTGGCTCGTACTCTGCATCAGCAAACCGTCCTCGGACAGTATCTCGATCCAATCGCCGACAAGCTGCTCATAAGCACCATGTTCGTCGTGCTCTCCATCGAACGCCTGATCCCTTGGAAATACACGGTCGTGGTCTTCAGCCGCGACATCTCCATTCTGCTCATCAGCGGCGTGCTCTTCATGATTGCCGGCCTCCGCGACTTCCGCCCCAGCATCTTTGGCAAAGCCAACACTTTCGCGCAGGTGTCGGCCATCTTCTTTGTACTTCTCCTGCTGGTCTTTCCGATCGGTTGGATCTGGATTGCACGCACGACATTTCTGCGGGCCACTTTCCTGTTCACCATTGTCTCGGCAGTTCATTATGCGTTTCTCGTCCAGCACCGCCTGCGCGCGCAGGAAGCGGCGATGGGAGACCCGCCATCTTCACATCTGTGACTGTGTAAAGTTTTGAGGGGGAAAAAAGACGGGCAGAACAGAGTGAAGAGGAATGCGCGCGACAAAGCTGCTCGCCCAGCGAAAGCACTTAATTCTGCAATCTGACTTCTAACTTCAGACTTGCCTTTCTAGCTATACACGACTTTCCGATCGCCCTTGACGATTCTGCCGACGCTATAAAATTTCTCTCCCGCGCGCTCCAGCAGGGTCTGCGCCTTCTTGAATTTCTTGGCGGGAACGACGATCAGCATCCCCAGACCCATGTTAAAAGTGCGCAGCATTTCCTCCTGCTCGACGTTGCCGAGGCGCTGCAAGTGCTCGAAAATTGGCGGAACCGGCCAGGTTCCGACTTCGATAACGGCCGACGTGCCCTTGGGCAGCACTCGCGGCAGGTTCTCGGTGATTCCCCCGCCCGTAATGTGCGCCAGGGCGCCCACACATTCGCCTGCGATCAATTTCCGGATGATCGGCCAGTAGCTGCGGTGCGTACGCATCAGCTCGTTGCCAACCTTGTTCTTGATGTCGCTGACGAATGTCTCCAGCGAATAGCCGGCGATCTCAAACAGTAGCTTGCGGGCCAGCGAATAACCATTGGTGTGCAAGCCATTCGAAGGGAGTCCGAGAACGCAATCCCCCACCTGCACGTCCTTACCATTGATAATGCGCTCGCGCTCCACTACGCCGACGATGAATCCCGCAAGGTCGTATTCGCCGTTGGGATAAAAGCCGGGCATCTCCGCAGTCTCGCCGCCGATCAGCGCGCAGCCGTTGTGTTTACAGGCTTCCGCCAGTCCACCCACAACTTTTTCCGCCACCTCCGGTTGCAGGGTGCCGGTGGCCAGATAGTCCATGAAAAACAGGGGAGTCGCGCCTTGCACGGCGATGTCATTGACGCAGTGATTCACGAGGTCGGCGCCCACGGTGTGATGCATATTCATTTCGAACGCGACCTTGAGCTTGGTGCCCACGCCGTCCACGCTCGAAACCAGCACCGGGTCCAGGTACTTCTTGTCAACAGAGTAGAGCCCGCCAAATCCGCCAATTTCGCTCAACACACCTTTGGTGAACGTCTTGTGGGCCAAATATTTGATGCGCTGCTTGGTGCGGTTGCCTCGATCGATGTTGACGCCAGCGTCCGCATAGGTGATCGAGCCGCTTGGGGCATTGGGAATCTGGGCCACTTTGTTAATCCGTTATTGCCAGGGAGAGATTTCGCGCAGCGCCCGAGGAATTATTCAAGCGCATCAAATTCTAGCACGTTCTCACATTGGACCCGGCGGACGCCTTCAAACTTAGCGCTTCGGGGCTCAATAAACAAAAAAAACCGGCGGAATCGGGCCGGGGAAACAACAGCCGAACATTCAAACGGACTTACTTGCTCATGTTGTCTTTCATATCGCTTTCCCAAGCCTTCGAAAGAAAATCCATCCGCGCGGCAAGACGGCAGAAGTGTAATGCCCAAACTTGTCAGTGTTCTAAATCACATACCCAATTCGCGCGGCAGGATTACACTAACCGCTTATGAGTTCGACGAGAACGGGAAAAGTCAGCAAACACCGCCCTACGCAGGACAAAGCGCATGATGTCCTGCGCACAGAAGGTCATCCGCTCGATGCGATTTTCAAGCCCAGGAGCGTGGCCGTAATCGGCGCCAGTGACCGTGCGGGCAGCGTTGGCCGCGCCGTTCTCTGGAGCCTGGTCAGCAGTCCCTTTGGCGGCACCGTTTATCCAGTGAGCGACAAGCATGCCAGCGTGCTTGGCATCAAGGCATACTCCAATGTCGAGCAGATTCCCGAGAATGTCGACCTTGCCGTTATCGTTACCCCGGCCGATACCGTACCCGGCGTGATTGGCCAATGCGTGGCCGCGGGGGTACGCGGCGCCATCGTCATCTCCGCCGGCTTCAAGGAACACGGCGAGCACGGCAAGGAGCTCGAGCGGCAGATCCTCGAGCAGCTGCACGGCAGCGGCATGCGCCTGATCGGACCAAATTGTCTGGGCGTGATGAATCCGGTCAGCGGTCTCAACGCCACCTTCGCTCCCAACATGGCGCGCCCCGGCAACGTTGCGTTCATCAGCCAGAGCGGAGCTCTTTGTACTGCGATTCTGGACTGGGCCCAAAAGGAGGTCGTGGGCTTCAGCGCCTTCGTCTCCATCGGCTCCATGCTGGACGTCGGGTGGGGAGATCTGATCGATTATCTGGGCAACGATCCCCGCACCCACTCGATCGTCATGTACATGGAATCGGTCGGCGATGCGAGAAGTTTTCTGTCCGCGGCCCGCGAGGTCTCTCTCAGCAAGCCCATCATCGTTATCAAGGCCGGACGCACCGCGGCCGCCGCCCATGCTGCGGCCTCGCACACAGGAACGCTCGCCGGCAGCGACGAAGTCCTGGAAGCGGCGTTCCGGCGCTGCGGCGTGCTGCGCGTCAACACGATCTCCGATCTGTTCTACATGGCGGAAGCGCTCAGCAAGCAACCGCGTCCCAAAGGACCGCGCCTGGCAGTCGTAACCAACGCCGGCGGTCCGGGCGTGCTGGCCGCAGACTCCATCATCAGCGCGGGCGGCGAGCTTGCCGAACTATCGCCGGCCACGCTCGATCAACTCAACAAAACGCTGCCTCCGCACTGGAGCCACAACAACCCTGTGGACATACTGGGTGACGCGTTGCCCGACCGCTATGCTAAAGTGCTTGAAATCGTGGCGGCCGACACCAACAATGACGGCCTGCTGGCGGTGCTTTGCCCGCAGGGCATGTCGCATCCCACCATCACCGCCGAGCGGTTGGCGCCGCTCGCCAAGGGCCTGGGCAAACCCGTGCTCGCCTGCTGGATGGGCGGATCGGAGATGAGCGCGGGAATTGAAATTCTCAATCAGGCCGGCATTCCCACTTTCGCCTATCCCGACGCGGCCGCGCGAATCTTCTACTACATGTGGCGTTACAGCTATCTGGTACGCGGATTGTATGAAACTCCCGTCCTGCCTCATGGAGAGGGAAACGCCGACCGCGCCCGCGCTGAAGCCATCATTGAAGCCGTGCGGCAAAGCGGGCGGACGCTGCTGACCGAGCCGGAATCGAAGGAACTGCTGGCCTGTTACCAGATCCCGACGGCTCCCACGCTGGAAGCTCACAGCGCGGACGACGCCGTCGCCAGGGCGAATGAACTGGGCTATCCCGTGGTCGTCAAACTGCTTTCGCATACCATCACCCACAAGACGGACGTTGGCGGCGTGAAATTGAATCTGAGCACGCCGGACGCCGTGCGCACCGCCTGGCATGAAATTGAAACATCCGTCCGCGAGAAAGCTGGATCAGAAAATTTCCTCGGCGTCACCGTGCAGCCGTTCTTCCGCTCGGAGGGGTACGAACTCATCCTGGGCAGCACGGTGGACGCCCAGTTTGGCCCCGTGATGCTGTTCGGAACCGGAGGCCAACTGGTCGAAGTTTTTGCCGACCGCGCACTCGCGCTGCCGCCGTTAACCACGACACTCGCCCGCCGCTTCATGGAGCAGACCCACATCTTCAAGGCGCTGCAGGGGGTTCGCGGCCGTAAGCCCATCGACCTGTCTGCGCTTGAAGAACTGCTGGTGCGCTTCAGCCAGTTGGTGGCAGAGCAACGCTGGATCAAGGAAATCGACATCAATCCCCTGCTCGCGTCGCCCGATCGTCTCACCGCCCTCGATGCACGCATCATCCTCTACCCACAGGCCACCAGAAGAGAAGATATTCCGCGCCTTGCCATCCGGCCCTATCCGAAGCGCTATGTGCGGCCCGGCATGATGAAAAATGGCGAAGAAATTTTGGTCCGTCCGATTCGTCCGGAAGACGAGCCTCTTCTGATCAAGTTGCACCATGTATTGTCGGAGCGGACGGTTTACCTTCGTTACTTTCAGCCGCTGCGGCTTAGCCAGCGTACTGCACACGACCGGCTGACGCGCATCTGCTACATCGACTACGACCGCGAAATGGCGCTGGTGGTTGAGCACAAGGGCGAGGACGGCAGCCCCGAGATCATTGCCATCGGGCGACTCAGCCGCCTGCATGGAAAAGACGAAGCGGAGATGGCTGTCCTTGTCGATGACCGGTTCCAGCATCAGGGCCTGGGGACCGAACTCTACCGCCGCCTGATCGAAGTGGCACGCGACGAACATTTGGGGAGTGTGGTCTCAACCATTCTTTCGGAAAATCGGGAGATGCAGGTCATCTGTCGCAAGCTCGGATTCCAACTGGAGTCTTCTCTTGAGGATGGAACCGTGCAGGCGGCCCTGAAGCTCTGACTTAGCGGTGCTCATGCTCGAACCTATTGGAGAACAAGTCGCTCGAATCCGACCTCCGGCACGACGCCCCCTGCATTTCATACCACCGTCCTTGGCCTGATGGCGGCAGCCTGCGACGGAGGTCAGTGTACCCCCGGTTATGAAGCCCCCTTCAAACACGGGAAGCCTTTCCGATATAATGAGTTGTGGCGCTTCAATGACTTCTGGCCGAACCGCATCCGAACTGGCTGTTCTAGCCGTTTTCTGCATCCTGACGATTTTCTTGTTTCCCGTGATGCAAGGTCCGTATTCGGCCGTGCACGGACCGGTCACCGCGCTCCAATCCGCACGGGCAGCCTATCGGTTGCGCATCTCGATCGTGCAGTCCGCATTAAAGTCCTCGCGAAATTCTCCGCTTCAATCGCTCGTCCTGCTGGCCTGGGTGGGAGCTGCTGCCTTGAAATTCCGGCCTGTTGGCTTGGCCGAATGCGACAGCATCCTCCGTTGCTGATTTTTTCCAGATTGGACTCCGGATAGAACCGAAGATAGAACCGACGTTCTCTTATCTCGCTTAATTGCGGAGCCAGCATTGCTCTGTGGTGGGCGCGCACTTCGTTGACCTTTATAGATGCGATCGTAACGAGTGAGAATGTCAGTTCGATCTTCCAAAACATTGGACGAAGTTATTCCGCGATCCGATTATTCGATCGCTCGCGCTTGACATTGAGGAGGATTCCAATGAATCACAAAAATTTCCATGCCCTTACGCTAGTCGTAACACTTGCCGTCGTTTTATTGTCGGCGGGTTGTGCCAAGAAGGCAGCCAAAGCTACGCCCCCAGCGCCTCCGGCGCCCGCTACACCCACCGCGACTCTGGCGGCTAACCCGGCTGTAATTCAGCAAGGCCAGGCAACCACATTGACATGGCAGACCAGCAATGCGGCCCAGGTTACCATTGCCGGGTTAGGAGCTCTGCCCCCAACCGGTTCCCGTTCCGTCCTACCGGGCACATCCACCACTTACACTCTGGTGGCACAGGGCCCGGGAGGCACCAAAGATGCATCAGCCCGGGTTACGGTAAACGAAAAGATGGCGGCCGCGACGTCTTCACTGTCCGATGAAGAACTGTTTGCCCGGAATGTGAAAGACGTCTTCTTCGACTACAACGTATCTAACATCCGCCCCAACGAGACGCCTATCACCCAGCAGGACGCTTCCTTTCTCGCGCGGCACCCGAATTTAAAGGTGCTGATCGAAGGGCATTGCGACGACCGGGGATCGGTGGAATACAACCTCGCCCTTGGAACAAGCCGTGCAGAGACGGTAAAACAAACCCTTCTGCAACAAGGGATTACCGCAGACCGTATCAAGTCGATCAGCTACGGCAAAGAAAAACCCTTCTGCACCCAGGACAACGAACAGTGCTGGCAGCAGAATCGGGTCGATCACTTCGATCTCGAACGTTGAGCGTTTGGCTGGCGGCCCCTCGCCGGGCCGCCTTTTTTTTGGGCGCGTCTTTTCTTAGGTGAGTCTCGGGCAAATTCCCTTCTCGGTCGCGCATAATGTCAAATGGAGATCTTGGGATGGCTGGATCGCAGGGAGACAAGCGCGCCATGGGTGGAAGGCATCTGCAGGATCTGCGACTTTATCTGACACGAAGACCGGTGATGCTGGCGCTGCTCTGCATCGCCACGGTAGTGTTCTTTGTGGCGGTGACCGGCCTGTCCCGCATTTATCATGCGCAGCAGGATTCTCTCGCGAACCGGTGGTTTAGTCGCGGTGTCACAGATCTGGCGGCGCATCGTTATGGCGCCGCGGTTACTGAATTTCGGACTGCATTGCTCTACTCACGCGACGACTATTCTTACCAGCTCAACCTGGCGGAAGCGCTGATTGGTCTGAAGCGGACCAATGAGGCCTACGCCTATCTGATCAACCTGTGGGATCGGGAACCGGAGAATGGGTTGGTCAACCTCGAACTTGCGCGCATCGCTGCCCAAAAACGGGAAACCGACCAGGCTCTTCGCTATTACCACAACGCGATCTATGCAACCTGGCCGGGTGATCAGGAAATGGAACGGCGCGATACCCGCCTGGAACTGATCGACTACCTGTTAAAGATCAATGCCAAACCGCAAGCGCAAGCTGAGTTGATTGCGCTGGCCGCAAATCTGGGAAGCGACCCATCTCAACAAGCACGCTTGGGCGAGCTGTTTCTGCAGACGCGAGACTACGAGCATGCGCTCGCCGCATACAAACAGGTCCTGAAATCGGACCCCCACAACCAGCCGGCCTTGGCCGGGGCTGGAGAGGCCGCGTTTCAACTGGGCCGCTATCCATTGGCTCAGAAATACCTGGAGGCTGCAGTGGCCGCCGACCCCGACGATCTGCAGAGCATTGCCCAACTCAAGACCACAGAGCTGGTGCTGCTCATGGATCCATTTCGGCGGCAGATTTCGGCCGCCGAGCGTGGCCGGATTGTGGTCGCAGCTTTTAGCGCAGCCGGTGACCGGTTAAAATCCTGCTCCGCTCCGGCCTCCACGGCTCGGCCGGCAAGTTCGCAACCGGGTCTCGCCGATGCTTGGACAAAAATGAAACCGCAAATCAACGAGCGCGGTCTTCGGCGCAATCCGGATTTGGTCGAGCAAACTATGGAACTGGTATTCAATATCGAGCGTCAAACCAGCGCCACCTGCGGGCCCCCTGCCGGAACGGATATGGCGCTGCTTCTGATCGCAAGATTACACGAGGGGAGCTAACTTGGACCTGAGGCCTGACTCACAAACTGCCGTGTTGACGGGGAAAGCTCAAGTCGGTCCGCCCCTGCCAACCCCCAGTCAGTCAGAAAAAACTGTGCTGCAGATCGTTTTTCGCGAAGAGCGTTTATTCCTGATCCTATCTGTGTTCATTGGGATCCTGTCAGGGTTGGCGGTGGTCTGTTTTCGCTTCGCCATTGACTGGTGCCATATTTATTTGCTGGGATCGGGAGCCGTACTCTCTCCGGTGCGCCTGATCCTGGCGCCCACCCTGGCAGGTCTCATTGTTTCTTTGTTGGTGATTCATGTCTTCCCTCTGACCCGGGGAAGCGGCGTGAATCAGACCAAAGCGGCACTGTACATCTACAACGGCTATATTCCTCTTCGCACCGCGGTCGGTAAGTTCATCACGGCGGCGCTCGCCATTGGAGCAGGGCACTCGCTAGGTCCGGAAGACCCGTCTCTGCAAATCGGAGCCGGCCTGGCTTCAGCGCTGGGACGACGTATGCATCTTTCGCGGGATCGCATGCGGTTGATCGCCCCGGTGGGCGCGGCCGCTGGACTGGCAGCCGCCTTTAACGCACCGATCTCAGCCGTCCTGTTCGTGATCGAAGAAGTCATCGGCCGTTGGACCGCTGGCATCCTGGGCTCGGTCGTGCTCTCGGCCGTTTCCAGCGTGGTCGTAATGCGGTGGTTCCTGGGATCGGAATCACTGTTCCGGATTCCCCCCGTCGAGTTGAAGCGGCCTTCCGAGCTAATCGCTTATTCCATCCTGGGAGTAGTCGGCGGGCTGGCTTCGGTCGCATTTGCGAGTGGCATTGCCGTTTTACGCCCTAAATGCCGGGCGCTTCCGCAGTGGACACAGTATTTTCAGCCTGCGGTCGCCGGCTTGCTCATTGGTCTCATCGCGATTCTGGGCGCTCCCCAGGTAATGGGGGCGGGCTATGAATACATTGACGAAGCGATGCATGGTCAATTCACGTGGCAAATGTTGGCCATCCTGGCGGGGCTCAAGATCGTTGCCACCTTGCTTTCATTCGTCAGCGGAACTCCGGGAGGCATGTTTGCTCCAACTCTGTTTATCGGCGCCATGCTGGGTGCGGCTGTGGGTGGCGCGGAGCACGTCTTGCTGCCGCATCTCACCGGCTCCCCCGGTACGTACGCCCTGGTGGGCATGGGTGTTCTCTTCGCAGGGTTTCTGCGGGCTCCGATGACATCGGTTTTCATGGTGCTCGAAGTGAGCGGCAACTATTCGATCATCCTGCCCGTGATGGTGGCGAATACGATCGCTTATGTCATCTCGCGCGGACTCAGGCCGGTAGCGATCTTCGACGTCCTCACCCGCCAGGACGGGCTGGATTTGCCTTCCATGGAAGAACAAAGGGAAGAAGGCATCCTGCGGGTTGAAGATGCCATGCATCCGGCGACGGGCCCTTTGCTGGATGCGAAGGACACGGTCGAGCTGGCCTTGCAGCAAGTAGATGTGAAATCGCCGGATGTGCGGCTGGTTCGCCTGAATCCGACCGGCTGGAGCAGCGTTACGGGCCAGGAACTCGCCACGATGGCGAAAGAAGGCAAAGGCAGCCTGACCTTGGGTTCTGTCCTCGCCACCCGCCAGATTCCTTACTTGCATCCCGATCATCCGCTGGAAATGGCGCTGCGCTACGTCGATCGCTATCCGCTGCTGCCGGTGGTGAGTCGTGCGGATTTTCGCAAGCTGGAAGGAGTGGTATCGCAGAGCGACGTGCTCGGCAGCTACCGAGAAATCGGACAGGAATCAGACTAGGACGGCACTGCGTAGTACCAGAACTGGTATGATTCTGCTCCCAACTTTTTCCCCGGAGACTGGCATGAAAGTTCTTAGCACTTTGCTTCTTGCGATTTTGACAATTTCGTTGGTAGAGGCGCAGCCACAACAGTCGTCGGATGCGACGCCCGACAGCGTGAAACAGGCCGCCGCGCGCAATAACAAAGACAAGACTAAGAAGGAACCCGCGGCGGCCAATCCTAGCCAAGCCGCCGAAAGCGCGAAGTCTGCCGAGCCCTCCAAGTCCGAAGAGGTCACCGACAAGGACAAAGAAGAACATTTCGATGTCAGCGAAGTTCCGCCGGTCGTCACGCATCACCAGATCACGCTGAACGGCAAGATGCTCAACTACACCGCGACCACCGGCCGGCTTCCCCTCAAACGCGCTGACGGCAAGATCGAGGGCGAGATGTTTTTCGTTGCCTACACGCTCGATGGGCAAGATGCGGGAAAGCGTCCACTGACATTCGCCTTCAACGGTGGGCCCGGCTCCGCGTCGATCTGGCTGCACATGGGAGCGCTCGGGCCCAGGCGCGTTGTCCTGCAGCCGAACGGCTTCATGCCGGCGGCGCCTTATCGCTTGGAAGACAATCCCGACACTCTGCTCGACCGCAGTGACATGGTTATGGTCGATGCCATGGCTACTGGCTATTCGCGCGCCGCGAATGCCGAGCTCACCAAGAAGTTCCTGGGAGTTAAAGGCGACGTGCAGGCCTTCGGAGAATTTATTCGCCTGTACCTCTCCCGCTACGAGCGTTGGAGTTCTCCGTTGTTTCTGTTCGGTGAAAGCTATGGCACCACGCGCGCGGCTGGGCTGGCTGGCTATCTCGCCGATCACGGCATCGCATTCAACGGCGTCACCCTGCTTTCCACGGCCGTCGACTTCCAGACGCTGGAATGGAACAAATCGAATGACCTGCCCTACTTCCTGCTCGTTCCGACGTTCAACATGATCGCCGGCTACCATCACAGATTGGCCGCCGATTTGACGCAGGACATGACCAAAACACGCGATGAAGTCGTACGCTGGTCGCTGAATGACTACGCTCTCGCACTGAACAAGGGCGACGCCCTGACGCCCGAAGAGCGCCACAAGATCGTGGAGGAACTGTCGCGCTACATCGGGCTGCGGCCCGAAGTCATCGAGCAGCACGACCTGCGCATTGACGTGCCCACCTTTACCCACGAATTGCTCCTCGATCAAAATCTCGTCACCGGACGCCTCGATGGCCGCTTCACCAGCCCTAGTCCTGACGGCGAGCGCTTTTACGATCCCGCCAGCGCCGCGCTGCTGCCGCCCTACACCTCCGCCTTCAATAACTACCTGCGTACCGAACTGAACTATAAAATCGACATGCCATACCGGGTCTTCGCCTATGACGAACCGGTCTTCCAGAAGTGGGATTGGGGCAACGCAGAACAGGGCTTCCCGAGCACGGCCGGCGGCTTGCGCGGAGCCATGATCAAGAATCCATACATGAAGGTTCTGGTGATGGAGGGCTATTACGATCTGGCCACTCCCTTTGCGGCCGCCAACTGGACCATGGATCACCTTAGTCTGAATGCAAAGTACCGCCAGGGCATTTCCTACGCGACCTATGATTCTGGGCACATGGTGTACATCGATCGCGCCGAACACGACAAGATGAAGAAAGATTTGGTGGAGTTTATGGAGAAGTGCTTGAAGTAAGCTTCAAGCGATCATCTCCCGCCGAATATGTTCTAATGCTCCACGCATGCGGGCGGCAGCCATCCTCGGATTGGGAACGTCGGCGGCCGACCTGCAGCCGTTCCAGGCCGGATCTCCGACCTCGTGGATCCAGGGACTGCCCGCCTCTTCAAACGACGCCGATGCCATCGTGATCTTCGGAGGTGATGGCACCATTCACCGTCATCTTCCCGCGCTAGTACGCCTCCAACTTCCCGTGCTGGTCGTCCCAGCCGGCAGCGGAAACGATTTTGCCCGTGCGTTGCATCTACGCTCAAGTGGAGATTCGCTGAAAGCGTGGCGCAATTTTGAATCGGGAAAGGCTCAGCCGCGGGCAATTGATCTGGGCGTCATCCGGCCCGCGACCTCTCCGGAAATCGAGCGCTACTTTTGTGGTGTGGCTGGTTGCGGACTCGACTCGATCACTGCGCGCCGCGCCAACCAGATGCCGCGCTGGCTACGCGGCCATGGTGGTTACGCTTTGGCGCTTCTGCCCGCTCTGCTCAAACTTCCGACGCACTGCATAGGGCTGACCCGTTGGAACGGCGATAAGGAGAATCGAGACGAGATCTCCCGCCCGACCTTGCTGGCCGCTTTTGCCAACACACAGTTTTATGGCGACGGCATGCGAATTGCGCCGCAAGCCGATCCGGCCGATGGCCAACTCGACATCTGCCGCATCTCGGCGATGAATCCTTTCCAACTGTTGTATATGTTTCCGACCGTGTATTTCGGGCGTCACCTGCTCTCGCACAAAGTCGAATACTCAAAGGCGGTACGAGTTCGTATAGAAACAGAAACACCGCTGGACATTTACGCGGATGGAGAGTTTGTCTGCGAGACACCCGCCGAGATTTCGGTAGCGCCTGGGGCATTACGCGTGATTGGTCCTGGGCGTTAGAGTTGAAGCGGCAAACCCCGCAAGTGCCTTCAGCGCACTCGCCCGTAGCGTTCATCCAGCGCCAGGTTCAGTTCGAGAACGTTGACGCGCGGCTCGCCCATAAATCCCCATTGCCGGTTTTCGGTATGGTCCGAAAGCAATCGCTCGATTTCGGTCTCTGCAATTTTGCGTTCCAAAGCCAGGCGTCGAATCTGAAACTTTGCTGCGGCGGGAGTAATATCCGGATCCAGCCCCGAACCTGAGGTAGTCACCAGATCAACGGGAACTGCAACGCCGGGGTTCTCCGCCTGCAACCGGGCCACGTCTCCGTTCACACGCGCAATCAACTGCGCGTTGGTTGGGCCCAGGTTCGATGGTCCAGAGGAAGTGGCATCGTAGCCAGCCGCGCCCGCAGCCGATGGCCGCGAATGAAAGTATCCCGGTCCAGTGAATGGCTGCCCAATCAAACGTGAGCCAACTACAACTCCGTTACGACTGATCAGTTCC
>JBAQJU010000103.1:0-4232 GCA_049300475.1 Terriglobales bacterium
ACCCGTGCACTGATCGGCTTCGCTCCGGAATCGTGATCGCTTTCACCCCGGAACCCTGATCGGCTTCAGCCCGGAATCGTGATCGACATCACCCCGGAACCCTGATCGCCTTCGTCCGGAATACGCAATGTGCTTCCCCGGCGCATTTATCTTGGAGAAGTACTGTTCCGTAAGCACAAATGGGTCGGTGTAGTCATAGCGGCCTGTGAAGAAGTAGACGGGAATCTCCACCTGTGTGACGACGTCCATCAGTTCACCCGAAATCGAGTTGTAAACGAAGTTTCTCGAATATAGCGAGACGCCCTTTGGGATGTTGCGGGCATCGCGCAGGCTATACTCGGGAGCGGCTAATCCGGTCAGTAATAGCGGCAAAAACGACGTCGCATTGTGGATTTCACCGCCAAATTTGAAGAGTAAAGTTTCCCGGACGCTTGCACCTTTCTCTTTTAGCTCCTTGATTGCGGCTTGATCCCCCTTGCGTCTTGCACTTTGGAGAATGTATTCATCCTGAATTCCAGCGATAGGGGATGAGCGGGCGAGTTGCCCAATCCCCACATAAGCGCGGTAAAGCTCTGGATGTCGCGCAATTACGAGCATTCCGAGATAGGTGCCCCAGGAGTGCCCTACGAGATAAATCTTGTCCTGGTGAAATCGGGCACGAAGGACGTTGGTCAGTTCAACCGTGTCTGCGACAAGTTGTTCCGTGGTGAGTGTGCTGCTGATGTCTTCGCGATAGGACTTTCCGGCACCCCGGCGATCCCACTGGACTACCACGAATTCTTTTTCAAGCTCACGCTGAAAGGCGTGGGCCAGATACATGGCGGGCATCCCGGGACCACCATGAAGGAAGAGCAAAACCGGGAGCGCAGAATCGTCTCCACGAATGAGAATGTATTGATCCACACCACCGATGCGGATGCGCTCCAGCGACGCAATACTGTTAGTCCCGTTGATGGCCGGAGTCCGTCCGGGAGTGAACCATAAATAAGACACAATGGCGAGCCCCGCCAAAGCGAGCCCGACGATACTCCACATCGCCTTCTTCATCTACACTCCGAGCACCCACATGAAGCAACTGTAACATCAGGAGCGACGTCTACTGAGAACAGCCGTTCGCAGCGCGCAGCTAAAACAGGAATGAAAAGCGGGGGGTATGTGCTTCACTCACCAACATCCCAAGATTTATGAGATCAGTTCTAGTCGCAAAGAAGAACTCTTCAGGCCGCGGTGACGAAGCGCCTCACCGTCGCCGCCCATTGTTGAGGTTCCTTTTCTGGAGCCATGACCTCGGCCGGCCAAGTCAGCGACAGGAAGTTCGGAGGGCCGACGAGAAAGACCACGCGTTCGCCGGGGCTCGCGTGCTTGATGTCGACATAGAAGTCGAAAGCCTCTCCTGGGAGATGTTCACGAGCCGCAACCAGTATCAGGTTGTACAGCTTGGGTCGCCACAGAGATCGGGCCGCCTGGAAGCTGTCAGTCGCATCGACCTCGAGGCCGCGATTTCGTAGGACGCTCGCGCGCACGTCGCGAGCGCACTAGTGGGCATCGATGAGGAGAACTTTCTTGTCATCGAAAACCGAACGACGAAGTGGAGGTGGCTGGTACATCCCACACTGCCGAAACTGGCGCGCTTCCGTAGCGAAGGCAGGTCTGGCCGGATTCTCGTCCTGGAGAGATGGAAGTCAAGGAAAATGGAAAAGCGGTGGTGGTGCAGTCTAAAATCCACAGGGCTGGAAATCGGGTCTGACCTGTGGGAAACTGTCGGCATGCCAAGCAAACTCAAGGTAGGCGATGCGGTATTCTACGGCGCCCCGCCCATCTCGTACATCGTGGAAGATGTTGACTACACTGCGAAGACCGCTGACATTAAGACAACGGCCAGTCCAGTTGTCTCCCATCAAAACGTAGCATGGTCGGAGCTAATCCTGCTAGACGAGAGCCAGAATGCAGTTCGGATCGTGAGAGAAGCTACAGAAAAGCCTTTTTAGGGTTCCATTCCTGATAAATGGACCTCTTCCTCTTCCTCAAAAGGCACGGCCTTTGCCGCCGCGCTATCCGTTTCACTTCTGAGTTTGCCCTAATAGCCACCAGTTCAATCTGTGGGTGTGTATTGGCGAATACCCTGAAAATCTCATCAGCAAATGCCTGTCCGATTGTTGGTACTTCTTCAAAATTGAAGACTACCGTCTTGAATAGTTCCACTCGACTAAGCACTCTCTTTGGCTGAGACCGCGAGATCAGCCTATCGTTTCCATATTGGGCTAGTCTCACTACCGGGAAAGCCCCGAGCGGCGTCTTAGAGGGCCTTGGGGTCTTGCGATTCGGGTTCGGGCTTCGCGCGTGGGCGGGGGCGAGGCACGTCAGGAGGCTCGATATCCGAATAACTTTCGGCACTCCAGTCTCAAGAAATTGTCGAAGACGGGAATGTGAAGGTCGCCCTTTTCAAGGACGAATTTGCATGAAATGAGACAGGCACGCCATTTGAATTCCTCGGTGCCGTGTTTCTTGCCGTAGGCGGTGATATCTTCCTGGGAAACGCCAAATACCACCGCTCCGATTTTAGACCAGACGCAGGCGCCCGCACACATAGCACAAGGTTCGTGCGTGGAATACAACACGAAATCCGGCAGATACCGACCGTAGCCGGAGGAAACATATTTCAAGGTTTCAAGCTCCACATGCTTGATGGATGAACCCGAGGTTTTTACCCGGTTGCCGGCAGAGGCGATAACCACTTCCCGTTTCCCAATAAGACGTGTGATGACCGCACCGATAGGATAGTCGCCCCGGTCGCGGGCGCGCTTTGCCTCCGCGATCGCAAGCTGCATAAACTTCTTCTTCGGTTTGTAAGTGGGAGGAATCATTTTTTCTCCCCGAGTCCAAAGATCCTAGGCCGCTTTCTCCGCACGGACCTTTGCCCATCGTGCCCGCTGTGCGGCTGCGATCTTCCTGCGGGCTGATGCTGACATGATGCGCTTGGGTTTCATCTTACCCGCTTGGTTATTTGCCGCTCTCTTTGCCCATCGCGCTTTCTGCGCGAGGCTGATCCGCTTACGAGCCGAGGCTGACAGGGTACGCCTCGGTTTCGCGTAGGGACTCCCGCCGTTCGACGTGCCAAGAGCCGAAAGAGCCACATCAACACGTTTAAGCTGACTTGCCAGATTCGTTCTCTCGACTCGCAACGCCGACACTATGGACGCCAGTCCCTTTAGATTTGCCATGAATTCCCCCTCAGCAAGGGATTGTAATTGATGGGCTCTGTTTCCTGAGCGCATGGCTCGGGCTGAGGAGGCGCTCTTTGGAAGGGCCGCTTTTTGCCTCTGAGATCGGGTCATTCCCCGGCTTGCCCGCCTGGGCTCAGCCGTTCACGACGGCACATCCCCGCTCAAACCCCACATCAATCTTCTGCCGCCCAGCCTGAAGTGCGGCGGCAATCGCCAATTCCTGAGACGGGAACGTGCCCGGCAAATAAAACTGCGTTTCGGTCACGCCGGCGTCGTCGTGCTCTTCGATGGAGAACTCCGCCGAGAATCCACCGTCGCGCAGTTCGTGGGACCGCGCCTCGATGACGTAGCCTTGGTATCCACACCTGCTCTTCATAAATGCAACCTCTTAGGGTTCAATTATTGCACTTCGGGTCGGGGCGTTTCTGGTCAGCGAAATCAACGGGAGGTCAATGTATGGTCCTGCTACCGCAGCGCCGGATGCCGACCGGCGCAATTTTAACCCGAGATCACGACAAATTAGACTTGCCCGAATAGGGGGATCTACGCTTAATGCGAGTCTCAGATGTTTGACGAATCCGGGGTGGTCGTGCTGAATTGCCAGCCCCGCTACTCTTTGAACGTCAACGAGTGAAGTCGCAGCGCTCGCTGCAAATCCCGATCATCGGGTCGAATGACCTCAGGTTCCTGCACTTTGATTTGAAAGGGCTCGAACAGAGCCCAGTTCTCGATGTCGTGCCCGTACTTTGAGCGGTAGTAGATTCCCGCAAAGCCGCCATTGAAAACAATCCGGGACACGAACTGCGTCAGAATCCTTGGAGCCGTTTGTTGCAAGATCGACGCGTCGAACTCCTCTACTCCAAACTTCTTCAAATGGATTGCCAATAACTTTCGCAAGCGGCTGATCCATTCGCTGCTGCAAACATCGGCGTACTCTTGGTCGGTCGTGGCACGTCCCATGATCCGCTTCTCGACCCATTCAATGGGCACTTCCCCAAGCGGGCAGTA
>JBAQJU010000104.1:0-1729 GCA_049300475.1 Terriglobales bacterium
CATCCAACTCGCCCCGGGTCGAGCCAATCCTACCTTCACTGTGCACACAACCAGCTGCGTCCTTCACGCAAAAGCTGATCGACTTCTTGTGTACGTCCAGTCCGATGTAATACATAGTCTCTGAGGAGCCTCCGAGGTTGTTCTCTGAATCAGCTTGCCCGCTGAGTTCAGCCTTTGTAACACCTCGCGCTCCTCCTCGGCTCAGCATTCAAACAAACCGACAATTTCAGTCGCAGACTCAAGGTTAAACGGCCATGGTCGTATACTCTGGCTTCAACGATGCAGTCCAAATTGACAGCACTATTTCAACAGCTTGTAGATGAACTCCCGCCCGTTGCGGCTACGGTCGAAGTCTCCCCGGCGACTGAACACCGACCCACTGTGATATCGCTTTGCCCCGCCAATCCAGCGGCTGCGGAATTCTTCGTTGTCTTAGCAGGACTTGACGACATTGACAGCGTGGGATTCGGCATTCACCAGTGGGAGTTCCCGTACGAGCGACGATACCGCAAGGGCGAGAAGGATACTCTCTCCGAGATTCAGGAGATGGCCCGGGCGGTCGTTGCAGGGAACTGTGAACAAGAGCGGCGCAGGTTCTCGATCACCGGCAGGATTGACGTCGGTGATTACACCTACACTGTGGGGGACATGCCCAAATTCTGTAAGCCGCCACTCGGCACGCGCAGATACGCACCTTACGTGTAGTCCAAGTCGCATTGTTGCTGATGAACGCGAGGCTGGTGGCGTATCACCGGCAAACCGGAACTTTCGTCGGATGGATCGAAGTCATTATGGTGTGACCGGCTCGATGCGCTGGTCGTGGGTTAGGCTGAGTTTGTTTTAGGAACTTCAGTCCAGAGCCACAAGCGGAGGGAACCGGTCATGAGAGAGAAGTTACGATTTTTGGGTTTGGATGTCCATGCCGAAACGATAGCTGTGGCAGTAGCAGAAGCGGATGGCGAGGTCCGCAGCCTGGGAACGATCGTCAACCGGGAAGAGTCGATCCGCAAGTTCATCCGGAAGCTTGGTTCGCCCGAGCGCCTGCGGGCCTGCTATGAAGCCGGCCCGACGGGGTTCGTACTGTACTGGCAGCTGACGCAGCTGGGAATCGAGTGCGATGTGGTGGCGCCGTCGCTGGTTCCGAAAAAGCCCGGGGACAGGGTAAAGACGGACCGGCGGGATGCCTTGAAGCTTGCGCGGAGTCACCGCTCCGACGATCTAACTGCGGTGTGGGTTCCCGATGAGAGCTCGGAAGCATTACGCGATCTTGTCCGGGCGCGGGAGGCAGCTAAGCAGGATCAGTTGCGAGCGCGGCACCGGCTGACCAAGTTTCTGCTGCGTACGGGCCAGCGTCCCCCGCTGGGGGTGAAGGCGTGGACGGAACGTTATGTGGAGTGGGTCCAGCAGGTCCGCTACACGCATCCGGCGCGGGAAGCCACGCTGCTCGATTGTCTGAACGAAGTGCAGCACATGGACGAACGAGTGAAGCGGTTGGAAGAGTCGATTGTCGAAGTGATTCAGCTGGCTCCCGCGCCGATGCAGGAAGTGGTTCGCGGCTTGCAGGCATTGCGCGGCATTGCGCATATCTCGGCAGTCACGATTGCTGTCGAGCTGGGCAACATCTCTTCACGATTCGAAAATGCACGGGCGCTGATGGGATACAGCGGAGTATTTCCGAGCGAAGATTCCAGCGGCCAGCGCGTTCCAAGAGGTGGCATTACCAAGTCAG
>JBAQJU010000105.1:0-19365 GCA_049300475.1 Terriglobales bacterium
GCTGCGAACAGGCGATTGCACAACTTTGCGCGGTTTTGTTCGCCCTTCAGCCATTAACAGCTCAAAACCCTGTTACGAGCCGGACAGTAGTCGACGCTATTCGACAGCGTGGTACGCAAAGGTCAGGTTTTGGCTATCACAGATTATCGGTTGCGCTGGGCCTCAGGCGGTTCGCGGAAGCTTACCATTCCGAATAGGCTTTGCCGTTGCTGCCGAGTTTATTGGAGGCGCTGTGCACGCCGTAGAGACCACCTTCGGTCTGCCCGATGACCATGATCGTGGAGTCGTCTTCTTCCGTCTCCCAGGTTTGGCTTCCGGTGATGTCGTTGGGAATGGATTCGATATATCCGGCCGATTTCAGATCCTCGAGCGACTTGGGCGCTTTTTGCTTGTCGAGGGTGTACTGAACGATGAGCCGGTTCAGGGTTTCGAGATTCTGGCGGAAGTTCTCTTCGCGCGCGTCGCGAATGCTGGCGCTGTAGATGGGCATGGCCATCGACAGGAGGATGATCATGATGGCGATCACGACCATCATCTCGATGAGCGTGAATCCGCGATCGCCGCGTTGGACGGTTGCTTTCATTGCCTGAGCACTACTTTATCCAGCCTGAATATGCGCTCCCGTCGAGCGCCGTCTGGTCGGAGCCGCTGTGCACGGAGGTGATGCCGAGTTCATCCGGATTCCAGGCCTTCTCGGGATCTTCCTGTTCGGTCTGCCAGGTGGTATTGCTGCCGGTAATGTCGTCCGGGATAAACTTCAGGTATCCCGCGTCCACCAGATCCTGCAGTTGTTGCGGCGCCTTCTTCTTGTCGAGCGAGTATTGCTGGATGAGGTTGTTGAGGGTGACCAGATTATGGTGCAGCCGGGCCTCTTTAGATCGGATAATCGTGGTGTTGTAACTGGGTACGGCGAGCGCGAGCAGCACCCCCATCACGACGATGACGATCAGCATCTCGATCAGGGTGAAGCCACGCTGGCGCGCTCTGGATCGTAGTTTCATCTACCAGTCCTTATACTTCGTGCCATCCAGAGCTTCGCCCAGCGACTTGGTGTAGATATCGAAGACGTTCTGCTCGCCCCAGGAATCGGAGGTGGGATCGTCCTGCATGGAGCGCATTCCCCATTCGTCTTTTCCAGTCATGGGATCGATGGGAATCTTGCGCAGGAACTTGAGTTTCTTGCCTGAGACGTCCACGCCTTTGACGAGCGTGTCCAGGTCGGGAGGATAATTCTCGCTGCCGACCTTGGTCTGGAAGGCATTGCTGTCAGCGGCCGCCTTGTAGCGGTCGATGGCGTCGCGCAGCGTCCACAGAGCCTGGCGCAGTTCCCGTTCCTGCTCGCGCTTGACGGTGACGCGCACCATGGGAACCGCCATGCCGGTCAGGATGACCAGGATGGCGGTGGCGACAATCAGTTCGATCAGCGTGAAGCCACGCTGCCGCCGCCTTATGACGGGCGCCATTTTGCTCACGGTAGTTGGATGATCCATAGCAAACTCTGGTTGAGTGCATCTCGTTTATTGAATGGTGATCGCGGCCTGCGCTCCATTCATTGTAATCGGTTGCATGGCGGGATCGCGTGCGCCGCCGCGCGTGATGGTCAGGGCGGATTGGCCCGCCGCCTTGGCCATGAAAGTGAGGGTCACGACCGCTCCCTGGCCCGACACGCCGCCGACTCCCGGAGGCCGCGAAGCGGTGACCTGCAGGGTGCCGGTGGTGGGATCGTCGCGATGAACGAGCGCGACGGCCTGCCCATCCTGCGACAGGAAACCGCCGTTAGAAACGTTGATGACCTGCAGTTGGTTGGGATCGTAGTTGAGCTGCACGGGCACCGAGAACACGTTGTTCCCGCCAGTCAGCATTACATTGACGGTAAAGGTCGAGCCTTTTGCCTCGTTCAAGGTGGGCGGATCAAACAGGAATGCTCCCGCAGTTCCAGTCGCGGCCGGCGGAGGTATGTTTTGAACAGCGGCGCCGGTGTGAGGCGCGGCCGGATTCGGCACGGCGTTCTGAGGAGTAACGGCGGGGGCCGGAGCGGGCGGACTGGCCAGCACTGCCGACTTCGTTCTCAGATAGATCGAGTTCGCCGTTCCCACATCCAGCATATCCTCACTTCCGGGCACGACTTCCGGTCCGCGGATGATATGCGGGACGAGCACGAAGACGATCTCATCTTGCTGGTGCTCGGTGTTGGTCTGCGAGAAAAGGTATTTCAGAAGCGGAATCGAGGCCAGGCCGGGAATCCCGCTAACCGCCTTGGTTTGCTGGTCTTCCATCATCCCGCCCAGCAGGTTCACTTCCCCGTCCTTGAGCCGGATTTCGTGTTCCACCTTGCGCTGCCCAATGATGGGCTGGCTGATACCGCCAATGTTGGTGTAGGAGGTTACGGCCGAGACGTCCATCGATAACTTCAGAGTAATTTCGCGATCGGCATGCACTCGCGGAGTGATGTCGATGTTCACGCCGACGTCCAGGTATTGAAATTGCGTATTCACTAGCGGATTGATGCCGACGCCGCCAATGCCGGGCTGGAACGATCCGGTCGCCACCGGGACGCGTTCGCCGATCTTCAGCGTCGCCTTCTGCCCGTCCAGCGCGCGAATTTGCGGATTCTGCACGATCTTCGAGCTGCTGTCGCTCAACAATGCGGTTGCCGTTGCGGACGGAATCGTGACCTGGAAATCGGTGGCGTTCAGTTGGTTGAAGGTATTCAGGCTGATGCCATTGGCAGTAGTGCCGGTGGTCGTCGATCCGGTCGGGGTGGTGGCCGGCGTGGTGGTGTTGATGTTGGGCTGCAGTTGCACGGAAACGCTGGTCGGGGGATTGATGCCAAGCTGCTTCATTTTGTCGCGGCTGACTTCCATGACGGCCACGTCAATCAGCACTTCCGGCTTGGCCTTGTCCAGATCGTCCACCAGTTTTTGCGCCAGCGCCACCTGATCGGGAGTTCCGCGCACCACGATTGCTCCCTGGGAGGGGAGCTGCTGAATGCGGCTTACCTCGAGGATGGTGCGCATGGCGTTCACGACATCCTGCAACTCGGTCGGCTGCGAAAGATTGGAAAGATAGAAAGTTTTGATGACGTTTTGTTCCAGCTCTTTCCGTTTTGCGGGATTGTCTTGCGCGACAAAAATCGTGTTTGGGGTGATGGGACGCCAGAAGGTCTTGGTCTCAAACGAGATGATGGACAGGGCCTCCTGGAGCGTGACTCCGTTCAGCTCGATGCGCACTTGCTTGGGCGTATAGTCGGGATCGAAGAGCACATTGATGCCCGCCAGCTTGCCCACCGTCTCATAAATCACGTTCGATTTCTCGGTCAACTTCAGGGTGATGGGCGCACCGGAAATGGGAGCCAGTTCCACTGGGCCCTCGGCCATCTGCAGGCGTTTTCGCAAGTCGGACACGCCCGGTCCGGTCGAAGACTGGGGCTGCGGGTTCTGCGCCTCCTTGATCATCTGAAGCGTGCGTTTCAGCTCCTGCTGGGCGATGAACGAGGAACCATCGATCTCCAATGCCTTCTCGAACGCAGTCCGCGCCTCTTCGAGCTTGCCCTGATCGCGCAGGATCTGGCCGCGGTGCACGAGCGCGGCGGCAGCCAGGAACTTGTTGCGCTCATAGGCAGCGCGGTATCTCAAGTCCTTGGGCTGGCGCTCATAGGCCCCCTTGAAATACTCGTAGGCCTTCTCGTAATCCTGCCGCGCCTGGGCGTCGGCGCCCTTTTCATAGAGCGCCTTGGCAGAATCGTTGCTCTTCCCCGAAGAGCTCAGAGACAGGGAAACCATCACCAGCATGAACAGAGCCGGACGCATCAGGCGTGTCATCAAACGTTCCTCATGGAATCTGGATAAAAGCTTCTTCCGATGCTCACAGTCCTGGCCGGACGAGACACCAGCCGTAAGGGCGAAATAACGGCGGCGGGGCCCGTCAAGACGGCGATTCCTCGCGAAAAGTACCGGAAAACCGGATTATAGCATTGCCGTAACTAGCTCCCGAAGTCATTGGTAACCCGATGTTTACACTCATTGGTACGTGTACTTCAGGAGGAACGTCGTAGAATCTCAGGTCCTGGGTCCGGGGGTGAAAAATCGGGAGGGGTGACTTGCATCCTCGCAACCCGCTCTTTCGAGAGTCGTCCGAAAGGCGTGGGGGTCGCCTTTCCTGAGACCTAAGACCTGACTCCTAAGAACTTCCTTCCCTCCCTCGTGATACTTTCTCTTTAAGCTCAATGGCCAAGCAGACCAGTCACCAGACCCAGTCGAACCCGGAGAAGAATCCTCGCCGCCAGCCTAGGGCCGCCGGGGAGCGAGATGCTGCCGTCAATAGGAACGCCAGCCACAACTATTTCTTGCTCGAAAAATTCGAGGCCGGAATCGTCCTCACCGGTACCGAGGTCAAATCGGTACGCTCCGGGAAAGCCAATCTCAAGGACGCCTACGGGCTGGTCAAAGACAACGAACTCTGGCTTCTGAATTGCCACATCAGCCCTTATGAGCACGGCGGCTATTCCAACCACGCCGCGGAGCGGACCCGCAAGCTGCTGGCGCACCGCGAGGAGATTCGCAAGCTCATCGGCAAGACCCAGCAGCGCGGACTGACCCTCATCCCCACGCGCTTGTATTTCAAGGGCGGGAAAGTCAAAATCGAGCTTGCGCTGGCTCGCGGAAAGCAGCAATGGGATAAGCGCGAAACCGAGCGCCGCCGGACGGCGGACAAGGAAGCCCGCGAGGCGATCGCCCGCAGCCGCAAAGCCTAGCGCAAGGCCGTCGCTCCTCCGGCGAAAGGCGGGATAGTCTCCCAACCCCAGTTTTTTGCCACGGAGTCACAGAGACACGGAGAAAAACGCTCAACATCTAAAAACCAGGAACGGAAGGTTTGCCCGGCGGTGGGCGTTCTCATGGTCTCTCTGACTCCGCGGTGGATAAGCGCAGCCTCTTGCACGTCCAGCGTCCCCCCGGTGATACTGAACACACGTCAAACTATGAATACGAACCTTTCTTCTTCCGCGCCTGCCGCACTTGAAACCGATTGCCTGGTAGCCGTTGTTCTCGATCGCGGCGAAAAAGATAAGCCAGCTCCGGAAGTGGCGGTTTCCGATGCCAGGGTACGCGACGCCGCCAAAGAACTGATCGCCAGCGGTGAAGTTACCGGGAAAAACTTCGAGACCACCATCATTCATCATCCCGCGAACCTCAAAGCCAAACGCCTGTTGCTGCTCGGTGGCGGAAAGGCAAAGACGTTCTCGGCTTCCGATCTCCGTAAGCTCGCGGGCACCGCCGTACGCACTCTTAAAGGCAAGAGTATCCGCAGCTTTGCCTTCGTCGTGCCTGAAACGGTGGTGGCCGCACAGGATGGCGTGCGCGCGGTGGTGGAAGGCGCCTTCGTCGGCGACTTCGAGCCCGGCTATTACAAGAGCGATCGCAAGAACAACGATCAGAAGATCGATTCTGTCGCCATCGTGGCCCAGGGCGACGCCAAGCTCTTGCAGAGCGCGCTCGACACCGGGCGCATCGTCGCCGAATCGCAGAACTTCACCCGCGACCTGGTCAACGAGCCCTCCAACCGCATGACACCCAATATTCTGGCGGAGCGCGCGCGCAAGATGGCCTCGGAAGTTGGATTGGGGTGTGAGGTATTGGGGCCGGACAAAATCAAGGGACTGAAAATGGGCGCGTTCTGGGGAGTGGCGCAGGGCTCCGACGAGCCACCCGCGCTGATCGTCCTCCGATACAATCCGGCCGGAGCGCCGGCCAACATTCACCTCGGGCTGGTCGGCAAGGGCATTACATTCGACACGGGAGGAATCTCCATCAAGCCCGCCGACGGCATGGAGAAGATGAAGTACGACATGGCGGGGGGAGCAACCATGATCGGCGCCATGCGCGCCATTGCGCTGCTCAAACCGAAGGTGAAGGTCACCGCCATTATCCTGGCCACGGAAAATATGCCGTCCGGCAAAGCGCAGAAGCCGGGCGACGTGCAGATTGCGATGTCCGGCAAATCGATCGAGATCATTAATACGGACGCGGAAGGCCGGCTGGTGCTCGCCGACGGCCTCTCCTACGCGCGCCAGTTGGGGTGCACGCATCTGGTCGACGCGGCTACGCTCACCGGCGCCGTCGTCGTTGCCCTCGGGTATGTGAACGCCGGAATTTTTGCCAGCGACGATCAGATGTACGACCGCTTCGCGCAAGCCCTGAAACAGGCGGGCGAAAAAATGTGGCGGCTGCCGCTCGACGACGAATACAAGGAACTTCTCAAGTCGACCATCGCCGACATGACCAACGCTGGAAGCCGCTGGGGAGGCGCCATTTTCGCCGCCATGTTCCTCAAGGAATTCGCCGAAGACACGCCCTGGATTCACCTCGACATCGCCGGCACCGCGTGGATGGAAGAGCAGAAGCCGTGGATCGCAAAGGGTCCGTCGGGAATCGCGCTGCGCAGTTTGGTGGAATTCGTAAAGAGCTGGGCGGCGTGATCGCGAAAGCGGCGTGATCGCGAAGAACGGGCGCCCCTCACTCGCGTTCCGTGCGAGTGAATGGAGGCCACGATTCGCGGATGGGGCGCAGGTGTGATTGCGACCTTCGATCTCAGATGGCCAATCAAAGCTTCTCGAGATACCTGGTATTGCTGTGCTTGCTGATTGCATCGGCTGAGTTTGTTGTTCGCGGTCCGCTGCGGGTAATACGACTGGGCGATTTCACCGACTACTCTGGCATGTATGTTGCCTCGCGGCGGTGGATCGCGCGGGCGGACCCGTACCGGTCAAGCCAGTTCAAGAGCACATGGCTGGCCGCCGGAGGCCCTGACTTCCAGGGAAACCGCGGTAGTGAAGCCAACCTGCGGCCCGCTTATCCTCCTTCGAGCCTGCCGGTGCTTGCTCCATTCGCTTTGTTCCGGTGGGTAACGGCGCGCGACCTGTTTCTGCTCTCCGCGCTGGCATTGTTTCCGCTCTTATTGTGGTCGGCATTGCGCTTGGAAGGCATGCCTTGGCGCAGTAATACCGGCCTTCTGGCGTGCGCGTTTGCGCTGGCGCTGGCTCCGTGGCACGCTGCCATCGCATCGCAAAGCATTTCCGCCCAGGCCATTGAACTTGCCATGATTGGAGCTTCGCTTCGGTCTGGAGCCGGCGGGGGAGTTGCGACCGGGCTGGCGTTCTGCTTGAAGCCGCAGTTGGCGGCCTGGTTCCTACTGTTTGAAATCGCAAAGAGGCGCTGGGTCCGCGTGTTCTTAGCCTGCGCGGTATTCGGATTCATAACCCTGTTTGCCCTGGTGCGAATGCCCGGCGGGTGGCTGGATTCCTACCGCGAAAACCTGCGCTACTTCTTTGCGATTGGAGGCGTGAATGACTTCACCCTCAGAAACCCTGTGCGCTTCGAGTTATTGAATCCTCAAGTGCTGTTCTACTACCTGAGCGAAAACTACCGGGTAGCAAATTTCCTGGCCTGGTCACTGACCGCATTATTAGTTTTTCTTTGGTTCCGGCGCAACTGGCGGTCGGAATCGGCGCAGCTCGCGACCATCGTTCTGATTGGGCTATTGCCGGTCTACCAGCGGATCTATAACGCAGGAGTGATCGTCGCGATTTTGCCCTATGCGATCTCGCGCCAGGCGGAATGGAGAGGCAAAATCCTGATTGCAGCGTGTGGCGTTTTTCTGATTCCCGGAACCGCGATTCTCCAGACCTTATATCGAAAGCATTGGATTGGAGAAGCTGTCTGGAACCGCAGTTGGTGGTTCAACCTGGTGATTGGTCCGCATGCCACCTGGGCGATTTTGGCGATTGTCGCGATTCTGCTTTTCTGGCGTGAGAAGGCTGCCGCGTGTGAGAGAGCAGATGGAAGAGTTGGCTAGCCTCGCGGCGGGCACACGATCGGAATCACATCTCTCCCGTTCCGCCGGTAGACACGAAAGTCTTTTTCGTCCACCGTCAGCACCGGCAGATTGCCGTGGAGTTCGCTCATGCGGATAAGGCACAGATCCGCCAGATCGGGTGTGCGGTCTTGGTAGCGCTCCGCTAGCGCGGCAACTTGATCAATATTCTTTTGCAGCTCGAAGGCAATCCTCAAAAATCCTTCCTGCAACAACTCCAGCACTGGATGGGTTGAGTCCACTTGGAACGCGGTTTCCGCAAGCACAGCTTCACACGTCAACAACGGATCTGAAACTCGCCGTCCGATCTCGCTCGCCCAGCCATGATATTTGTCGGAGCGGTTTAGAAAGGCCACAACAAAACCCGTGTCTGCAATCGCTCTCATTTCCGCGAAAATCCCTTGCGCGAGGAGAGGTCGGCAGGCCCATCAATCGATCCACAAAGCCGCATGAAGGACTTGCCTTCCGTTTCTCGCCTGGCACGTTCGAGTTGATCGCGGACCAGTCGGCTTACCGGCACGCCTGTCTTGCGTGCAGTCGACCGAAGCCAGGCAGAAAGGTCGGGAGTAATACGAATTGTGATTGTGTCTTCCATTTATGGATATTGTAACACATATCAGCATGTGTGTCTTACGACAATAAGTCGGGTGCAGCACGCCCCTCGCGGCATTCCACTCCGCGATCGATCGATTCTGATACAGGACAACCGGAAGCTACAATGAATTGGTCGGCCCCTGCTTCAAAGCGCGTAGATTGCTCATCAAATTATCGTGGACCTGGCGCAGAAAATCCGGTCTCTTCCGATGTCGCCCGGCATCTATCTCTACAAAAATGCCGAGGACGAGGTCATCTACGTAGGCAAGGCCAAGAACCTGCGCGCACGCGTCTCGTCCTATTTTCACCAGGGACGCTGGGAAGATGCGAAGACGGGCACGCTGGTGCGCGAAGCGGTGGACGTGGATTACATTGTCGTCGCCAACAATAAGGAGGCGCTGGCGCTTGAAAACCACTTCATCAAGCAGAAGAAGCCGCGCTTCAACATTCTGCTGCGCGACGACAAAACCTATCCCTACGTCAAGCTCACGCTGGGAGAGCGCTTGCCGCGGGTCTATGTGACGCGCCGCCTGCGCAAAGACGGAAGCGTTTATTACGGGCCCTATTTTCCCGCCAATCTCGCGTACCGGATCGTCGACCTCATTCACCGCCACTTCTGCATTCCGTCCTGCAAAGTCGACCTGACCCGGTTCCACGCGCGGCCTTGTCTGCAGTACTACATCAAGCGCTGCCTTGGACCGTGTGTACAAGGCCTGACCACGCCCGAGGCGTACAGCGAAGCCGTCCGCGACGTGAAGCTTTTCCTCGAAGGGCGACAGACGGACCTGGTGAAATCGCTGCGCGAGCGCATGGCGGAAGCGTCAACAGCACAGGAGTTCGAGCGCGCCGCCAAATATCGTGACTTGATTTCTACGGTCGAGCAGTTGCAGGAGAAACAGCGGATCGCCGCGGCGGAAGGCGACGACGCCGACGTGTTTGGCTACCACTACGAGAATGGAATGCTGGCCGTTAATCTGTTTCACATGCGCGGCGGAAGGGTGCTTGATCGCCGCGAATTTTTCTGGGAGGACTTGCCGGAGTTTGCCGGGTCCGAACACGTGTGGTCGCGGGTCTCTGACCCGGGGGCGGGATCCTTCGACTCCGCTCAGGACAAGCTCCGCCCCGCCACCACACGGCCAGACGAGCAGAGCGAACCCCTGACGGAAGTCGGTGCTATGACGGGCGAGGGCGGGCGTCCTTCCGCGGATTCGTTTCAGCCCTCGGAATTCTTCTCCGCCTTGCTTAGCCAGCTTTATCTGGGACAGCCCTACGTGCCACGCAATATCTATGTCCCCGTGGACTTTGAAGACCGCGACGAACTCGAGGATGCCCTCAGCGATCAACTGGCCGCGAGCGCTGCCCGCGCCACTCGCGTCCACATCATCGTCCCGCAGCGCGGCGACAAGCGCGAGCTCATCGATCTCTCCGGCAACAATGCCAAGCAGTCTTACGACCAGCGCTTTCGCGTTCTCAAGCCCAATGCGCGCGCGATTGCGGAAGCCTTCCAGGACGCGCTCGCTCTCCCCGAGCTGCCCAAGCGAATCGAATGCTTCGACATTTCTCACATTCAGGGAGCGGAGACGGTGGCGTCGATGGTGGTGTGGGAAGAGGGCAAGATGAAGAAGTCCGACTACCGCAAGTTCATCATCCGGACGGTCGAGGGCGTCGACGATTTTGCCTCCATGCGCGAAGTGATCACGCGCCGCTATAAACGGCTCTGCGAGGAGAAAAAACCTTTCCCCAGCCTGATTCTCATCGACGGCGGAATCGGCCAGCTTCATGCCGCGGCAGAAGCGCTCGAAGCTCTGGAGATCATCAATCAGCCGCTGGCCTCGATCGCCAAGCGGGAGGAAATTATTTATGTGTATGGGCAGGAGGATGACCCGGTCGTGCTCGACCATCATTCGCCGGTGCTGCACCTTGTCCAGTTAATTCGCGATGAGGCTCACCGCTTCGCCGTTACTTTCCATCGCAAGCGGCGGCAGATTCGGGATCGCGCGACCGAGCTCCGCGAAATTCCCGGGGTCGGCGAATCGACCACGCGCCGGTTACTCGAACACTTCGGCAGCCTGCAGGCGGTCAAGCAGGCTGACGTGGCGGCACTGTCAGCGGTAGTTACGAAATTGCAGGCCGAGGCAATCCTGGAGCATTTTCGGAAAACGGCTCTTAGCTCCTAACCCTTAGTGTTGTATCTTGGAGGCCGCTCTGACGAGCGAGATGCTATGAGTTTATTCGGCAACAAAAAGCATGCTCCGTCTCTGGTGACAGCCGGGCGTTTTGAACTGGAGCGTGACGGACAGGTGGCGGCACTCGACTACACATTGGCGGGCGAGGTGCTCGCGCTGCTTGAGACCGAGGTGCCCGAATCACTTCGCGGCACCGGCATCGCGGGCGCACTGGCCAGGACTGCGCTCGACTACGCGCGCGAGCATCATTTGCAGGTGGATGTGATTTGTCCTTTCGTTGCGGGCTATCTCAAAACTCACCCGGAATATTCGGATCTGGTCCTGCGCTAGCTTATGTTCACGAACAAATGCTCACGGACAAGCACGGGCCGCCGGCGCTACAATTCCAGTCGTAGCTCGTGATCGCAATCGAGCGGGAGGTTCCCATGCCCGTGTATGACTATGTTTGCCACGATTGTCACGCATCCTTCGAATTGACTCTTACCCTTAAGGAACACGACATCGACGTGAAATGCCCCAAGTGCGGCAGCAAGAAAATTGAGCAGGAAGCAACTGCGTTCTTTGCCGTGACGGGGAAGAAAAGCTAGACGGGAAACTCATATCTGCCGATTGTCAGCGTAGACGCATTCCTCCATCGGGAATGACGCTCTCGAAAACCGGGACGTCATCCGTTTGAAGCCTTTGCCTTGGCCCGCGGATGCGTCTGGTCGTAGACGTCCATCATGTGGCGGACTGAGAGTTGCGTGTAACGCTGAGTGGTCGCGAGCCGCTCGTGGCCCAGCAGTTCCTGAATGGCGCGCAGATCGGCTCCCTCTTCGAGCATGTGGGTGCCGAACGCGTGCCGTAGTGTGTGCGGGTGGACATCGGGCGAGAGCCCTTTGGCGACGGCGATGCGCTTGACGATGCGCCCCACGCTGCGGGTGGTCAGGCGCCCACCGCGCTGGTTGACGAGCAACGCGGCAGTGGTCTTTTTCACTGTGCGCAACAAGTTCTGGCGCCACGGGAGGTAGCGGGCGAGCGCGTCTGCAGCTGACCCGCCAAAGGGCACGAAGCGTTCCTTCTTTCCTTTTCCGCGAATCAGGATGGCTTCGTTGCTGATGCTGATGTCATCGAGATTGATGCCGACCAGTTCCGAGTTGCGAATGCCGCAGCCATAGAGCAGTTCGAGCAGAAGGCGGTCGCGCTCCGGAAACGAAGCTACTTCCGGCATTTTGCCGTCGAGCACCGAGTTCACTTCTTCAATGGTGGGAACGCGCGGCAGCTTCTTGGCAAGGCGCGGAGTCGAGACCAGCTTGGCCGGATTCTGCTCGACCGCGCCTTCCTGCGCCAGCCAGCGATAGAGCGAGCGCACCGCGGCCAGCGCCCGAGCGACCGAAGTCTTGCTCAATCCTTTGTCGTAGAGATGTGAGAGGAATCCGCGAATCGCGATGTGGTCGATCGCCTGCCAGTTGCGGGGGCCAATGTAAGCGGCAAAGGCGTCGAGATCGCCAGTATATGCCTTGATCGTGTGCGGCGAAGCGTTGCGCTCGCGCAGATGACGGAGGAAGTCATCGGTGGCGCGTTCGACGAGGGTGCGGCGGATTTGGATTGCGCTAGTTAGCATGTGAAATACAACTCACCACGGAGGCACAGAGATACAGAGACACAGAGACACAGAGGAATACGGGAAAATTCCGCTTGAACTCCACAGTTCCTTGGACAGAGACGAGAAATTGATTGAGATGTTCTCCGTGTCGCCGTGCCTCCGTGGTGAATTCACGATCTCGCCTTCGCTCTCGGATGATGCTTCGCATAGACGCTCTTCAACCGGTCGAGCGCGACATGCGTGTAAATTTGCGTGGTTGAAATGTCGGCGTGGCCGAGGATGGTCTGCACAGTGCGGAGGTCGGCGCCGTTCTCCACCATGTGCGTCGCGCAGGAATGGCGCAGCATGTGCGGGCTGGCATGGCGTCCATTGGCTGGCGCCGCTTTGCCGACTAACTGCCAGATGCGCTGGCGGCTAAGGCGATGCCCTGCCAGTCCAATGAATAAGAGCGCGGAATTTCTTTTGTTCGCCAGCACATCCCTGCCGTTTGTTAGATATTGCTGCAAGGCCTGCTGGGCTGGGACTCCCAGGGGAACCATGCGTTCTTTGTCCCCTTTGCCCTTCACCAGGATGTAGCCGAGATCGAGCTTCAAATCTTCCAAACGAGCGTCCGCGATCTCCGATGCGCGCAGACCCCCGGCATAGAGAAGTTCGAGCAGGGCGCGATCGCGCTGGGCCATGGCGTGCGCGCGCGCGGTCTTCTTTTGCGATGGCATCGCGGCCAGAGTGCTTTCGGCCGGCGAGTTCCCGGTCGATGTGTTTGCGGACAGCATCGACTCGACTTCATCGCGGCTTAGAGATTTTGGCAGCACCTTCCATTGCTTCGGCGAGTCGATGTTGAGCGTAGGGTCTTTGTCGATCTTGCCGTCGAGCAATAGATAACGGTAGAGATGCCGGATTGCCGAAAGCTTGCGGCCCACGGAGCGGCCGTCTAACTGGTTCGAGAACAGCTCCTGGATGAAGTCGCGCACGTCTTCGCGGCGCGCGCTGGTCAGCGCCAGATGACGTTTCTCCAGGAATTCCGCGAACTGCGCGAGGTCGCTGGTATAGGCGGCAATCGTGAGCTTGGCCGAACCGCGCTCGACTCTGAGATAGTCCAGGAATCCGGAGAGCACGCGGACGTCGAGGTCAGAAGCCACGCCATGAGTATGAGACGTTTGGAGGGAGGCGCGAAAGTGACGATGAGGGTGCGGGTTGACTGGAAATTAGCCGCTTGATCGCGAGCAACCTTCGAGCATGTCGACCGCGTACAGCGCGCCCTCGGGCGTCTCCTCATGCTTGAAATAGGCAAATACATCGCGTCCCTCGGCCAGGTGCTGCTGAATGCGTTCGACCATTGCCTCGCGTTCCTCGGGCGTGTAGCAGGGCTTGCGGTAGCGGTAGTAGGCGAAGTCGGCGGTGACTACGTCGGGCGTGTCGCGCTCTTCGGATTCGGCGACGCAGAGGGCGGCGTTGCGTTCGCGGAGGGTCTGCCAGGTGGGTTCGTCCGGCTTACTTTCTCCGAACCAAGAAGCATGACGGAATTCGAAGGCAGTGCGAACGCCGCGCGGCAGGATCTTCAGAAAGTCAGAAAGCACGGCCTGGTCGGCTTTGAAATTCGGCGGAAGCTGAAACAGGATGGGTCCCAGCCGCTTGGCGCGCTCCAGTGCTTCGAGCGTTCCGAGAAAACGCTGCAGAAATTCTTCCGCGCCCTTCAGGCGCTTGATATGCGTGAGCACCTGGTGCGCCTTGATCGTAAAACGGAAATGCGCGGGTGTGTCGGCGAGCCAGTTTTGGATGGTCGTTTCTTTTACCAGTTGGCGGAAGGTGAAGTTCACTTCGACGGTATTTAGTTTGGTCGCATAGAAATTCAGGAATTTTTTCTGCGCGAGCTTTTCGGGATAGAAGGCGGGCTTCCAGCTTGGATACGCCCATCCGGAAGTGCCGACGTAGAGCTGGGCCATAGCCGTTCGATTGCAGAAGTCAGAAGTCAGATTGCAGAGGTGACTGCAATCGAACGAGATTATATCTTGCCGCGCCTCACGGCTGATTTGGGTTTCTTGGCGCTCGGCTTCGTCGCACGAGGTTCCTTCGCGCTCGGCCGCGATTGGGCGCGCGATGCGATGCTGAGCACCTTGCTCTTATTTTTCTTTGGAATAATTTTTTTTCTTCGAGCTGACGGCTTCCTTTAGTCTCGGTGGCACTGTGCCCTTCGTCGCGCTTTTCTTAATACCGTCCTCTTCCGCTTCCGACGAACTGGCCGCCGCCAGTCCCGCCAACTGCGGGAGCGTCTGTTTCAGCGTGAGCACCGGTTCGAACAGATCGCCCATCTTCTTGATGCGCGCGAGCACGTCCTTCGCCTCGAAGACGAGCAGTCCCGCGTCTTTCTTCTTCATTGTGCGCTCGACTTCTTCCCACGAGACCGGCGTCGAGACAGTAGGATTCTCTCTCGCGCGTAGCGAGTAAACGGAAATCGTCGTCTTGTGCTGGTCGTTCTGGCTCCAGTCCACGAGAACCTTGTTCGTGCGGATGGCCTTCTTCATATCGGAGACAACCAGGTCGGGATGCTCGTGCTCCAGTAATCGCGCGATGGCGTGGGCAAAGGGCTTGGTCTGGTCGTAGCTGGTGTTGGTATTGAGCGGAACGTAAATCTGTAGTCCTTTCGAACCCGAGGTCTTCGCGAAACTCTGCAGACCGAAGTGCTCGAAGATTTCCCGCACCCAAATTCCGACCTGGCAACACTGCACAATGTTGGCGGGCGGTCCGGGATCGAGATCGAAGACGATCATGGTGGGCGTCTCGAGATTGCTGCCGAGCGAGAGCGACGGGTGCAATTCAATCGAGGCCAGGTTGGCGATCCACACCAGCGTGGGCAGGTCGTTCGCCATCAGATAATCCATGGTGCGATGGTTGCCCTCGCTCCACACCGGCGTGGTCTTTACCCAGTCGGGGCGATGCTTGGGGGCGTTCTTCTCGAAAAAGTATTCTGCGTTCACGCCACCGGGATACCGCTTCATGGTCAGCGGACGGTCCGCCAGATGGGGCACCAGCACGGGCGCAATGCGCGCGTAGTAATCCACGACCTGGCCCTTGGTGAATCCCGTGGCGGGATAGAGGACCTTCTCAAGGTTGGTGAGGCTGAGCTTGCGGCCGGTGACTTCGACGATGGTGGGAGCGGACATGGCGTGAGAGCTTAGAGGTACGGGCTGACAGTATAGTTGCTCCACTTGACTCGGGCGTTGACTTCGACTCTATATTTCTAGTATTATCGAAATATGAACAGCGCCGCCAGCAGGCCCCGCACCAACAGCGAGCGCGTCACCCGCTATGCCGACATGTTTTCCGCCATGGGCACCGAGCCGCGTTTGCGCATCATGCAGTTGCTGCTCTCCGCGCATCCCGAGGGACTGGTCGTCAGCGAAATTCAGGACGAGCTTGAGATTCCGGGCTCCACGCTCTCTCATCATCTCGACAAGTTGCGAAATGAAGACCTGGTGCAGGTCGAGCGCAAGGGAACGTTTCTGCGCTATACCGCCAACACCGAAGCGCTGCGCGAAATTCTGCAATTTCTCTACGCGGAGTGCTGCACCCGCAATCAGGCGCTCAAGCCGCAAGATTTTATTCAGCTTTGCAAATAGGAGAAGCCATCATGCCCGAGACCAATGTCGAAGCCGCCAAAAACAACATCAAGGAGGTCGTAAAAGAGAAATATGGACAAGCCGCCCTGAGGGTCAAGAGCGGAGGAAGCGGTTGCTGCGGGTCGACGCCGGCAAGGGAGTGCTGCGACCCGATCACATCGAACCTTTACGACGCGGTGCAGGCTGGGCAGATTCCCGAAGAAGCGATGCTGGCCTCGCTCGGATGCGGCAACCCAACTGCACTCGCAAAGCTGAGCCCCGGCGAAACCGTGCTCGATCTGGGCTCGGGCGGCGGCATCGACGTGTTGCTTTCCGCGCGACGAGTCGGGCCGACCGGCAAGGCTTACGGCCTCGACATGACCGAAGAGATGCTGGCGCTCGCGAACGAGAACAAGCGCAAGGCGGGCGCGGAGAATGTCGAGTTCCTGAAAGGTGAGATCGAAAACATTCCGCTGCCCGATAACACGGTGGACGTCATCATCTCGAACTGCGTCATCAATCTTTCCGCTGACAAGGACCGGGTGTTGCGCGAGGCGTTCCGCGTGCTCAAGCCGGGCGGCCGATTGGCGGTCTCCGACGTGGTCACGCGCGGCGAAATGGCTCCCGAAGTCCGGCGGAGCGTTTTGGCGTGGGTGGGTTGCATTGCCGGCGCGTTGGAAGAGAACGAATATCGCGGCAAACTTTCCGCGGCCGGCTTTGAGCAAATCGAGATTGAGCCCACGCGGGTCTACCGCGTCGATGATGCCCGCGAGTTTCTTTCCTCCTCTGGCATTGACGTCGACGCCATCGCGGCACAGGTCGACGAAAAATTCATGAGCGCGTTTGTGCGCGCGGTGAAACCGAAACGGGCGCAGGAGGCGTGCTGCGGCCCGGCGTGCTGCAAGTGACGCCGCGGTCTGACCGCAGCGGCTAAAGCCAGAACCGAAATCAAGCCAGTTCACCGCAGCGCTGAAGCGCTGCGCCACCCAAAACCAAAGCGTGGAGCCGCCCAAAACCAAAGCGCGGTGCTGCCCAAAACCAAAGCGCGGCGCTGCCCAAAAACGAAAGCGCGGTTCCGCCCAAAACGAAAGCGCGGTGCTGCCCAAAACGAAAGCGCGGCGCTGCCCAAAACCAAAATCTGGAGCTATAGCAAATGCCAGCTCACTACAACGTTCTGTTTCTGTGCACGGGCAACTCGGCGCGCTCCATCATGGCGGAGGCGATTCTTAACCGTAAGGGAAAGCCTGCGTTTACCGCCTACAGCGCCGGAAGTCATCCCTCGGGAGTGGTTCGTCCCGAGGCTCTGGAGCAACTGAACGATGCTCGCATTCCCACCGACGGTCTGCGCAGCAAGAGTTGGGACGAGTTCGGGCGGCCGGGCGCTCCCGAGATGCAATTCGTGTTCACGGTTTGCGACAACGCGGCGAAAGAAGCCTGCCCTGTGTGGCCGGGACAGCCCGTGACCGCGCACTGGGGAGTCCCCGATCCCGCTGCCGTCACTGGAGATCCCGCCGAAATCGAGCGCGCCTTCCGCCAGGCATTTTTCATTCTCGACTGGCGCATCAGTCTCTTTCTCTCGCTTCCTCTGGCGACGCTCGATCGTCTCGCACTGAAAAACGAAGTAGATCGCATCGGGACGAGCGTGACGCCGCCATGAATGCACCGTCAATAAAATTATCTCGCCGTCTCAGTTTTCTCGACCGCTATCTAACGGGCTGGATCTTCGCCGCCATGGTTGTCGGCGTTGCATTGGGCTGGAGAATACCGGGGATCGTGCCGTTCCTGAACCGCTTCAGCATCGGGACGACTTCCATTCCGATTGCGGTGGGACTCATCGTGATGATGTATCCGCCCTTTACCAAGGTGCGGTATGAGGAGTTGCACGAGGTCTTCCGCAACAAGCGAGTACTGGGATTATCGCTCGTGCAGAACTGGGTGGTGGGGCCGATCCTGATGTTTGTCCTGGCCGTGGTGTTTTTGCGCGGCTACCCCGAATATATGGCCGGACTCATCATGATTGGATTGGCTCGCTGCATCGCGATGGTCATTGTGTGGAATGAGCTGGCCCGTGGAGATACCGACTATGCGGCGGGCCTGGTTGCCTTCAATTCCCTGTTCCAAGTGTTTTTCTACTCGCCCTACGCGTGGCTCTTCATCACGGTGCTGCCCGCATGGTTTGGACTGCAGGGCTCGATCGTTCACGTTTCCATGGCGGAAATCGCCAAGAGTGTTTTCATCTACCTCGGAATTCCATTTCTGGCTGGATTCCTGACGCGCACGCTGCTGCTTCGCGTTAAAGATCGCGAGTGGTATGAGCATCGTTTCATTCCTCGCGTGAGCCCATTGACGCTGATTGCACTGCTGTTCACGATTGTGGTGATGTTTTCGCTCAAGGGTGCTTACATTGTCCGTCTACCGCTCGATGTATTGCGCATCGCTCTGCCCTTGCTGATCTATTTCGTCGTCATGTTCCTGGTGTCGTTTTACATGGGGAAAAAGCTGGGCGCCGACTACTCGAAGACGGCAACGCTGTCGTTCACGGCGGCCTCGAACAACTTTGAACTCGCGATTGCGGTCGCGGTCTCTGTCTTTGGCATTAACTCGGGAGCCGCGTTCGCCGCCGTGATCGGCCCCCTGGTCGAAGTGCCGGTCATGATCATGCTGGTCAACGTGGCGCTCTACTTCCAGCGGCGCTATTTTGCGGATGCTGCTCGTTTGACAAGCTTCCCTGCCTCGACGTAACGCCATACGTCGGCCCTCGACGGCCTCGCGCTGAAAGAAGAAGATGATCGCATCGGGCGAAAACAATTTTGCGGTTGTGCACGCAGGAGCCGCGGCAAGCCTCGTCTCTGTTGGAGCCGCTTTGGGGGTCGTCTAAAGAGCCTTTTTCATTATTTCCAGCGCGTTCAGGAATCCAACGGTTTCGAGCGCCGACAGCGCCGCCGAGAATAGTCCAAATCCCCAGAGCACGCGCCTGTCCTTCGGGATCCACGGAAGCAAACTGAGAACTACAAATGGAAGAATGGGGATGGCAAACCGCGGAAACTGAGACCTCGCCCAGTAGGAGTTGTAGGTAAACAAGAAGAGGACATACAGCACATAGAAAACGCCTTCCACGGGAAACTTCCGCAGGTATTCTCGCGAGCTCCTCTTGATTAGCATCAGGGCGGCTGAACCCAGGACCACCACAATCCAGAGAACGGTCCGGACAAGATTTAGCGGGGTTGCGCGGCCCGCCAATGCGTCCTTGGTTATGGCCACGAGGGGAACGCCCAGCGGTATACCCCCGTTCCAGTCCGCCTGGTCATAACCCTTGACGTTCGCCAACGGATTTCCCAGATAAACTTTGAGCGGCAGGATGTACAGAAATCCAATTGCCGAGCCAATCAGAACTGCGGCAATGAGTTTACGAAAGTCCCTTTTCGCGAGCAACGCAACTCCGATTCCTACCAAGGCAAATATGCCCATGGGGCGAACGATGGTAGCAAGTGAAGCGAGAAGCGAGGCGAGTAGCCAACGCTGCCTTCGCGCCGCA
>JBAQJU010000106.1:0-5709 GCA_049300475.1 Terriglobales bacterium
CCCGTCGGCGTGGTCGAAATCAGTGAACAGCAAACTCGGTTCGTTCCGGTTACCGATCGCAAGAAGTTGATCGGAGCAGTTCTGGTAGGTGTCGGGCTCGGCATGGGGCTGGGTTGGCGAAGACGGCGCTGATGTTGTGAGTCCCGCGCCTTCCCGGTTACGTTCCGGGGTATTCTATTTCCAAGGACTATCAGACATGGCCACAATACAATCAGAAAGTTCAGAATCTTATCCAGATCGGCTGGGGGCTGCCGATGTCTTCTTTCGGGGAGAGCCTGACGAGGATGAAGAGGAAGACGAAGAGGAAGATCGCCGCAAAGATAAGGATGACGATGATGATGACGATGAAAGCGATGGCTACTCGGAGTGAGCCCGGGTTTGATTTCACATGGTGACCGATGACTCGTGAACATTTCGTCGACGTCGTCGAGCAAGCGCTCGACTCGCTTCCGGAGGAATTTCGCAGTCGCATTTGTAACGTTGCTGTTCTGGTGGAGGATTTCCCGCCAAACCAATTTCCGCCGAACCAGCCATCCTCGCCGGCGGGGCAACCAAGGCGACTACTTCTGGGCGTCTTCCACGGAGTGCCGACGACCCGGAAGAGCATGTTTGACCTGCCGTCCGGACCAGATCACATCGTTCTTTACCAGAAAAACATTGAGGCTGTCTGCTCCAGCGAGGCCGAAGTCCGCAGACAAATTCGCCTTACGGTTATTCATGAACTGGGCCACTATTTCGGGCTGGACGAGGAACACCTGAAGGATGTTTAGCCAAGCCGGCTTCGTCCCAGATGGCTGGTTCCAGCAGAATGCCAACCAAGGGTAAGCTTTAACCTGTACAATTACAGTTTCGTGATTGGGGGTGATGAGATTGGCGGAAATTCGGCTGCAAGAGGGCGAATCATTAGAGAACGCCCTGCGTCGGTTCAAACGCAAGGTTCAGACGGAAGACATCATCAAGGAAGTAAAGCGTCACTCCTACTATCTGAAGCCGGGCGAAAGAAAGCGTGTGAAGCAAGCTTTGGCGCAAAAACGCGCCCGGAAAAAGATTCGCAAGGAGCATGACTGAAGGAACATGACTGATTGAGGGGATGGCTCAGCAAGCGGCGTGCGTGTCGCTGCAGTCGTGAGTACCGGCCGAATCAGTCCAATGTTCGAAGCCGCGTAACTCCTTGACGAGACGTTGTTTTGGAGGACCACTTTCGAGCCATTCCCTCGATCGAAATCACCACGTAGTCTTGCAATCGAGCAGACTTCGGGGGAGGGCTGTTCACATGAAAACGCCCCATGATTCTTTGAGTCTGGGGCGTTTTCGTTTGCTGGCCACAGATTCTGCTTGGCAGATAATAACCGCTGACAGGATCGCTCGCCGCACACGTGACAACGCAAGAAAAGTGAATTAAGCTTTACTCTCAGTCACCCACCAATCTCCAGGCCGGGATGGCGGAACTGGCAGACGCAGCGGACTCAAAATCCGCCGGGCTTCGGCCCTTGGGGGTTCGACTCCCCCTCCCGGCACCAACCTTTACATCTATGCCTCGTAATGGTTTACGAGTTCTCGTGGTTCCGCGGTGCAGACGGCCGGAAATGGCCACAAAAGCCTCAACGTGATGCAAACGTGATGTGACCGCAGAGCTCCCAGAAGAACTCGCTGGTGTTTCGCGCTGATGCCCGCTTTGCTGTGAGCCAACGTTGGTCGCTACCGCCCCCTCCCCTTTCGCGACAAGGCCGACTTCCAATCGTTGCCGTTGCTCGTCCTGGCTCCTTTCCAACATATCCATGGCGTCGGCTATGTCTTGGTTATCCACGATCGCGTAGCGGTGAAACACGGAGGTTGTTTTCCAGCCCCCGACCTCCATCGCGACCTTTTCCGCGACGTGACCCCGACGCATGTTCCGAGCGGCGGTGCGGCGCAGATCGTGGAAGTGTAGCCCTGACAGACCTGCCTCATCGCATACCTTCTCCCAGCTTCCGCGGAAGTCTTTCACCGGCTTGCCATTTTCGCGCATGAATAAGTAGTCTTCGGGCCTTTTGCCGTTGATGCACTGGATCAGCAACTCCCGCACACGGCGGGGCATTGTGACCTCCAGACCCTTCTTGTTTTTTGTCGTTCCCGGTTCCAACCGAATGACATTCGCGTTTGCATCGATTTGCTTCACCCGCATCTTGAGCAGTGATCCGTGACGCCAACCATAGGTACAACCAACTTCGAACACTGCCAACATCCACAGGCCGATCCTGCCACAGGCCTGCTCCAGTCGTACACGAGCTTCGGTCTCCACAAAGCCGGTTCGTACGTTGTTCTCTTTGAGCATGGGAATGTATGGCACAAACTGCACCTTCGGTGGTGTGGATTCGGTGGCCAAGTGGAACATACGCTTGAGGGCCGCAAGCGTTCGATTGATTGTTGAATCGGCGACACCCGACTCCTGCCGCTGGACGATGTAACGTTTGCAAAGATCCGTCGTCACCTCCGCTGCCGCCATGTGGCCGAAGAACGGTTGCAAGTGTTTAACCCAACGATCCCCAAGATCGTCGATCGAGGCGTAGTGGTTCATGCGGTAATCCTGAAGCACATCTGCATACAGCTCTGAGAGCATCACACGACGGGCATTGGGCTGGACGAACTTGCCCATTCTGAGTTCTGCCTTCCGAAGTTCGCGAAGCGCCGCAGCCTTCTTTGGCGAGTTCGTCTCGGCTGACTCACGGTAGTCCCGCCCGCGATGGCCGTAATGAATCCACAAGAACTTCGAGTCTTTCCGGCGGTACACTCCCGCGGGTAATTTTTCTTCGCTTGCCATATCTGACCCTTCTTAAGGTTTCACACTATTCGCTTGCTTCGCTCAATAAAGCCGTCCAAATCGCGGATGTCAAGCAGAAAGGGTCCATCCCCATCCTGTAAGAACGGGATTCTTCGGTTCGCAATTAGTTGGCGCACTTTCCATGGACTCGATCCCAAGTACTCAGCAGCTTCGCGGACACGCAACATCCGTTGGCCGGGAGGCGCTTTTTTCTTCCTCTCTGGTGCCCCGGATTGCGGGCGGTATAGGCCATTATCCCGGACCTCTTCGGTACCGGAGATGATTTTCAAGTCTCGGTTCACGACTGATTCCCCTCTTTTGAGACGCTTGTTCCCGAGAGTCTCCTCGCGATGCGCTCCTACGTCAGCTCATGGGCACGGCGGTTCGGAGACTCACCCACTTGGTCCTCGGCGGGCCAAGCCCGCACGGGACCGGCGATAGTCAACCAACTTGACTCATTCCTGCCTTCGTGTCTAATAACTTCTCGTTATAACGTTATTCCTAGGGGTTATAAGTCTGGGAAATTAGAGTGATTCGATCGATAAACTCGTAGAAGAGGCCAACATAAGAAATCTCCATCGACTTCGCAACAAAGGGCATAGCCAGCGTAACTTCGCTAACTCTTCGCTCATCTGCACATGCTCTGGATGATCCTCGGGAAGGGTCTGAATGGCACCCGACTAAGACCCAGACGAGGCCGGCGCCACCCTGTCTCAAGGTTTTTTTGGCGCTTTTGTCGAATGATTATCGTCTCCGTAAGTCCCGTCCTTTCACAAAGATCGCACTCGCGAAATAGCCTGTTCAACGAGAAGTCGACATGACGAATCGGCCTCGTGCTGTCTCTTATAACCTGTGGGAATAACGTTATAACGAGACGTTATTGGACATCGTGATTGAGTGCGGCTAGTTTTGCGCCACACGCAGCAGATTTTAGCTGATCCCGGAGGCGCAAATGTCATCACGTTGGTTCCAAATTCACCTCGTCCACCCAATCCAGCCCGCTCTTCGGTGGAAGTGGGCACGTCCAACCGCCGCCGTTCTCACCCTACTTCTTGTCCTGCCTGTGGCTGCGATGGCACAGGGTTCACCATTTGACACCGGCTTTAACGCCATCCAAGCCCTCTTCACCGGCACCATTGCAAAGGTCGCAAGTCTCGTTGCGATTGTCATCGGCGGCTATGGCTTCGCGCACGGCGAACCCGGCGCGAAGAAGGCGCTCGCCGGCGTGGCCGCCGGGACCGGCATTGCCGTTCTCGCCGTGAATGTCCTGAGTTGGCTCTGGGGTGTATAGAACCCTTCCCGGCCACCTTCCGCCCATCTTTAGACGAGGACGTATGCCAGACCAACCACGGCAAAAGCACCGCACAAATCGAGTCTTCAAGAGTCTGCACAAGCCTCTTACCTACTTGGGCGTGGAACGCACACTGTTCTACTTCGTCTGCGTCGGCGCGGTGGGGGCCTTCAATCTCTTCAACTCCATCCTGGCAGGCATCGCCGTCTTCATTGGCGGTTTTGCCTTCGGGCATTGGGTAACCAACAGCGACCCTGCGTTTCTCCGCATCCTGGCAAAGTCCGAACGCTACAAGCTGCGCTACGACGCGGCCAAGCAGCAAGTCCCACTTGTGGAGGTCGTCTGATGCTGCGTCTCGATAAAGTCATCAAGCCGTGGAAAGAGAGTGCGTCTCTCAACGACCACATCAATCTGTACGGCTTCTGGAATGAGACCGCCTTCCTTACGAAAAGTGGGGATCTAGGCATGGTTCTGAGTCTTCCCGGCGTGGACTACGAAAGTCTTGACCGTTCGGAACAAGAGTATGCAGTGAAGCGATTGGAAGCGGCGCTGAAAGCGTTTGGCCCAGGCTTCCATGTTTACCAATATCTCTTCAAGTCGAACCGCCCCGACATACCGTTCGCAACGTATGACGACCCGATTGTGCAAGCGGCTATCGACCAGCGGAGGAAGTTCTTTGAAGCGAAGCACGACCATCTTTATCAGGTTGAAATCTTCTACTGCATTCTGCTCGAAGGCGCCCGGTCGAAAACCGGCGTGGCCGCGGCAATTGCTCGCATCTTGAGGGATCCCGCGGGCGCGGTGGGCGAACTAAAAGTGCAGTTCACCAACGACAGCATGAAGACGCTATTGCGCACGCATATCGAGCACGATGTTCGACGGCTCGACCAGAGCGTGCAGGCATTCGCTCGGCAGCTCGCGGACTTCATGCAAATCGAGATCTTGGATCAGCGGGGACAATTCAAGTTTTTCCGCCGCCTGCTGAACTATGACGATTGGCGTCTTGCCGGCAGCCCACAGTCCACACAGTTTCTCGACTATCAGATCGTCAACTCCGACATCGAAGCGGAACGCGACCACCTGCGCGTTGGCGATCACATCGTCCGGGTGCTGACTATGAAAGAGGCCATCACTGAGACACGGCCTTTGGTCCTGGACACCCTGCTGAAGATTCCGGCCAACTTCTACGTCGTCACCGAGTGGACGCCGCTCCCAACAGACAAGGCGCGCAAAGAGGTCAACAAGCGCCGCCGCCACTTCAATATGTCGAAAACCGGGTTTGTCTCTCAGATGGGCAACGACGCCACGAAGACGAACCCGCGCGATGTGCTGGTGGACGAATCCAAACAGGCCGACATTGAAAATCTTGGCGATTGCCTGCGCGCCCTGGGTGACGGTCAATCGCTGGGCGATTTCTCGTTGACGATTGTGCTGTACGGCCGTTCAAAAATCGAACTGGAGCAGCTCGGGGCCGAGTTCACCGGCCTCTTCACCAACGCCGATGGCAATCTTTTTGCGGAAACCTACAACCAGCTGAACGCCTACTTCGCCACCGTGCCCGGCAACTATGCGCTCAACCTCCGCAAACTGTATCTGCTAAACACGAATTACGCCGATT
>JBAQJU010000107.1:0-13156 GCA_049300475.1 Terriglobales bacterium
GTCCCAACCGTCACGCCCCCTGCGGTCTCGGTGAAGATGCCTTCGGTTTGGGCCAGCAGTTGGATGGAGCTGACAATTTCGTGATCGGAAACATCCTCCGACCATCCTCCGCTTTTGGTAATGGCTTTAATCGCGTAATGGCCGTCGGCCGGATTGCCAATGGCCAGCGAGCGGGCGATCGTCTTCGGACGCTGCGGCTCGATCTCGGCGCTGTACTGCTTAATGGCGGTCGAAATCGGAGAGCATCCTGAAGCCTGCGCTCCAAAGAATTTCACGGGCTTCGGCTCGACCAGCCCGAGCTGAATCAGTTCATCAAACGCCTTCTTGATCTTGGTGATCAGCGAACCGCCAGCCATTGGCACGACAATGTTGTCGGGCAAGCGCCATCCCAATTGCTCGGCAATCTCATAGCCCACCGTCTTCGATCCTTCGGAGTAATACGGACGAAGGTTTACATTTACAAATCCCCACGGATGCTCGTCGGCAATCTGCGAGCACAACCGGTTCACGTGGTCGTAGCTGCCATTGATGCGAACCAGTTCCGCCCCGAACACCTGCGTGCCCAGAATCTTGGCGGACTCAAGATCCGAGGGAATAAAGATCCACGCCTTGAAGCCTTCGCGAGCCGCCTGGGCGGCGACTGCATTGGCGAGGTTCCCGGTGGAAGAACAAGCCACGGTATCGAATCCGAAGGCGCGCGCATTCGCCAGCGCGACCGCGACCACGCGGTCTTTGAAACTCAAGGTGGGCAGACACACCGCATCGTTCTTGATGTAGAGCTGCCGCGAGCCTAGCTTCTCGCCCAGGCGGGGCGCGCTGACCAGCGGGGTATATCCAACTGGGAGGGAAGGCTGATACCCCGCAGGCAGCGGCAGCAGTTCGCGATAGCGCCAGATGTTGGGTGGCCGCGACGCGAACATCTCGCGCGAGACTTGCTTCCGGATAGCGTCGTAGTCGTAGGTGACTTCGAGGGGCGAGAAGCAATGCTCGCAAATCGAGCGTGGTTGATTTTCGAAGGTCTTGCCGCATTCGCGGCAGCGGAGTTCATAGCTGCTCGTCGACATCGTGCAACTTCTTTCTGCGACTGTGGGACGAGCCGGGGAAATAATCCCCATTTACGACAAAACCCCTTTTCCGGATAGGAAAAGAGGCTCGGGAAGTGCGAATAACATTTCGCTTACCCGAATCTCATGGTCCCCGTTGCCGGGCGAGAGTTGGCACCTGTCAGTCGCGATATATGATCACGATCCGGTTGCCGTGGCGTCCCAGGGCTCGTCCCTCAGCCACTCTGCATGAAATTCCGATTTGCTCAATGAAGAGCAAACTTGGGATCAAATGTTACAGAGCCACCCCGTCATCTGTCAAGGACGATTTCCGGAATTATGCACTTTCCGGCGATTTCACCGCCCAGACACCGGGTGGGCGAGAGCAACGCTCAAGTCTTCGCATAGTGCGACGCGCTCAGCCCGCAGGGCGGCTTCCCTTCCCCGATCATCATCGATGCGTCCGGGCGGATACGCTTGGTGCACACCGGATAGGACCGCTCGGAACAGTTCCAGGAAGAACCCATGGAGGTCGACGCCCTGCTGAACGAGCGTCTTTGACCTCACTCTTCTCTCTATGGGACGTATCCAAGGTGGCGTGGATGCCCATCTGCATAATGTCGCCAGCGTCCGAATGCGGCGGGTCCCAGTGAGCCTCCCATTGCGGGATAGATCGCCGCAGAGAAGAACAAGCCGATCAATACCAGTACAAACTCTCAACGCCCGGTCTCGACCCATCGCTTATCCTCCAGCGCACCGGGAATCAATGTATTGAGGAGTGTAATCGGAATTCTTGCAACAGCTATGCATTACGGCTGAGCGCGGAAGCCGTTCTGCGGAAGCCGTTCTGAACAGCTCGGAGATGACCAGTTCGCCAAACTTTCGCCAGCGGGCCAATTACGTGGCAATCATTTGACCGCCGTGATAAGCTTACGTCCCATTTAGGAGGTATGTTATGGCTGCTAATCCGCTGCCCACCTCAAGCCTCACGCTCGTCACCGAGAAAACGCCTAACGAAGTGACCATTCGTTGCGCAGGCAGAATCACCATGGAAAACACGGATCAGTTGCGCGACACCGCGCGTAATCTGATCGCCGAAAACAAGCGTCTCGTGCTCGACTTCAGCGATGTCAGCTACCTCGACAGTTCCGGGCTGGGCATGATCGTCGGCTTGTATGTCTCTGCCAAGAGGGCTAAGTGCCAGTTGAAGGTCATCAATCTCAGTCCGCGAGTGAAGGAGATCTTCACCCTCACACGGCTGGAGGAGGCGCTGTCAGGCCACGAAGAGTTTCTCGGAGCTACCCCGGACTAGAAACGGCTCTGTGCAGCACATAGTCCGCAGGGATGCCAACCGGTCAACTCGCACATTGCGTCCTTAAAACCAAACTGACCTTGGTTTCACCGCAGAAACACCGAGCGCGGCGAGCGAAACACGCCAGTCCCCGCATGGTGCGTTGAAGCATTCGCGCTTGACCGCTCGTGTGTTCAAACCGCCTGCGGCACACGCTCCACACTGGGCATCTTTTTCCCCGCCGCGCCGGCCTCCCCGGCTTCGTGATATTCGGCGTCCTGGTTCACCGCCCACACGTCATATTGGCGCCTGCCCGCCAGAATATTTTTTGCGGTCAGCATGGCGGTCATCATGGCGTGGTCCTGATTGTTGTACTTGTGCATGCCGTTGCGGCCGACGAGGTGCAGCGCGGGAAATTGCTTTTCAAGCGCTGCCCGGATGGTGTTGACGTGTTGCTGGTAGGTGTCATCGTAAACGGGATACGCTTTCTTCTGGCGAATCACAACGCCCTCGACGATGTTCGCGGCATCCGCCAGATTGATCTGCTGAATCTCTTTTTTCGCCAGCCCGATCAGTTGCTCGTCCGGCGAGGTCCACAGGCCATCCCCTTCGAAGCAGAAATATTCGAGGCCGTAGGAGCAGTAGGCGGGATCCGGAACCATCTCTGGCGACCAGGATTTGTAGTTCTGCACGCGTCCCACTTGTACCGAGGGATCGTGAATGTACACCCAGTTGTCGGTGAAGCGGCCCTGGTCATGGACGATCAATCCAACCGTCAGGAAGTCGCGATAGCGTAATGACTGCGCGGCGTCGGTTACGTCCTGAGAAAGCTTAGGTTCGATCTGCCCCACCAGTTCGCGAATCGGCATGGAGGAGATCAGGTTCTCTCCGCAAAATTCCTCTGCGTGGCCGTTGGCGCCGCCAGTGGTGACGACCCAAAGGTTGCGGGCTAGGTCGAAGCGGCATCCCGTGACCGCGTGCCCGAGCAGAACCTGGCCGCCGAGTTGGCGGATTTTCGCGGTGCAAGCATCCCACATCATTCCCGGTCCAAGGCGCGGATAGCGGAAGGTGTCGATGAGCGTCTTCACGACCTGTGTTCGGTCTTTTGGCTTTCGTTGGGGCAGGAGCGCATGTTTGATGGCGGAGCCGAGCGACAGGCCCTTGATGCGCTGGGCGGCCCAGTCGGCGGAAATTTCCTCGCACTTCATGCCCCAGACTTTCTCCGTGTAGGTCTTGAAAAAAATCCGGAAGAGCCGCTCGCCAAACTGGTTCACTACCCAATCCTGAAATGTCTTTGGGTTCGGCGTTGGGCCGAGGCGGGCCTTCGCGAACGACGCCATGCAGCGCGCCGACTCAAAGATGCCCAGCTTCGAGAGCGCCTCGAAAGGCTTGAGCGGGTAAGTATAGAACTGGCCGCGATAGTAAATGCGCGAGGATCTGGGACGATCGAGCAGATCGGGACCGGCGATCTCGGTCCAAAGGTCTTCCACCTCGCGGGACTTCGAAAAAAAACGATGGCCGCCGATGTCGAAGCGGTAGCCTTTGTAATTGACCGTACGGGAGATGCCGCCGACGTACTCGGGGTCGGCTTCGAGAACTACGACCGCAGCGTTCTGTTTGGACAGTTCGTAGGCAGCGGTTAGTCCGGCTGGGCCTGCGCCTGCGATCACTGCCTTGAAAATTGGTGGCATGGATATTCAGAAATTCTTGGTTCCATTTTCGCATACAGCAGGCGAAAGGCCGGCTGCGAATGGCGCCTTCGTTTCCGCGGGGAGCGTGAAACCACAGGGTCCACAAGGTACACCCTGGGCACTCATCGGAATTTTGTCAGGATACGCACCAGTAAACGCGCTCACTTCGCTAACCGGTTGTATTTTCTTAAAACCTCGCGCAACCGGTCGTGGGGCAAAGCAATGGCCGTGTGACCGTCGATACCCGTCATCGTCTCGGCGGCGATCATGGCGTTGACAATTGCTTCTTCGGTAGCTTGCACGGTCGCGAGGAAAATGGGATCGAGCCTGTCGTTCGGCAGCATCTTCAGATCGTGAATGCCCATGGGACTCGCCGCGCCGGGATTGGCCGTGGAAAAGGCAACGAAAATGTCGCCCGAGCCGTCGCCGGAATAGCTGCCATCCCGCCCCAAGCCCAGCGACGCGCGCCGTGCGACCCGTTTGAGTTGGGTAGGAATGAGCGGCGCATCGGTCGCAATGACGATGATGATCGAGCCGGTGTCCTCGCCATAAGCGGGATGCTCAGGAATTTCCTTGCCCACGGGAACGCCGGCGATGCGGAGCTGGTCGCGGCGTCCGTAGTTGCATTGCACGAGCACTCCAACGGTGTAGCCGCCATGCTTGGCATCGAGCTCGCGCGAGGATGTCCCGATGCCGCCTTTGAATTCGTTGCAGATCATGCCCGTGCCGCCGCCCACGCTGCCTTCTTCAACCGGCCCGGAGTGGGCCGAGTCGAGCGCATGAAAGACGTGTTCCGGCTTGACGTGAAATCCGTTAATGTCGTTGAGAAATCCGTCCCACGTCTCGGCAACCACCGGCAGAGACCACCAGTAGCCTTCCATATCGGGCTCGCCGCGTTTGACTTTCCAGGCGATGACGGCGTCGCGGACCACGCCCACGCTATGCGTGTTCGTAATCATGACGGGGCCATCGAGGAATCCCGAATCCTCAAGCCAGGTAGTGCCGGTCATCTCGCCATTGCCATTGAGCGCGAACCAGGCGCCGAAAACCGCGTCGGTGGAGGCTCTCCCGCGAGGAAGAACGGCGGTGACGCCAGTTCGGACAGGGCCTACCCCCACCTCAAGTTTGCCTTCGCCCGAGATGAGCGTAGTATGGCCAACTTCGACGCCGCGAACGTCAGTGATGGCGTTGTTCGCTCCGGGAGTGCCGTCAAAGGGAACGCCCAGATCGCGGGCGCGGGGCTTGGTTTGGCAGAAGGCAATGACGGCGGTGAAGAGTAGTGAATGGGCACAGAGCCGAACAATTCGCTTCATATTGGAGCTCTTTCCTGATCTCTTGCGCATATTGAACTCTTTCAAGAAAAATGGGGACAGCGCACGCGGCAGTATAAAGCATCCAAAGACTGGCAATTTACAATCCAGTCGAGCGGCGGCAGTCAGGAGACGACATGAATAACTGGAAACAGGCGGCAATTGCGGCATCGGTGGGAGCGGCGGCGATTTTGCTGCTGAAGGGGAGGCGTCCGGCGGCGGTGCTGGTGGGCGGAATCGGAATCGCAGTGCTGGCCTCGGAATACCCCGATCGCTTTGAACAGTTTCGAGAAGATTTTCCCACGTACGTCAGGAAAGGAACGGATTTTGTAGATCTGGCAATGCGGATCGGCAGCAAGATTGGCGAACTGGCGGAAAACCGCTCGCACGCGTTTGAGGAGTTGGGAGAGTACTGATATCCGTCGTTCGCTCTTCGTCGTTCGTCGTTCGCGCCAACGACGAACGACGATCTTTACTCGATGCCGAGCTGCTTCCTCGCTTCGGGGCTAAGGCGTTCGGGTGTCCATGGCGGATTCCAGACTACGTTCACATTTGCGTTGCGGACCCCGGGAAGTTGCTCGACTCGTGCTTTCACCTGCGCGCTGATATTGACGTGCTCGGGGCAGCCCTGGGCGGTAAGGGTCATGTCGACCGTGACGTCCTGGTGGTTGTCAGGTGCCGAATCGAAACGGATGTCGTAGATCAGACCGAGATCGACAATGTTGACCGGGATTTCGGGATCGTAACACTGCTTGAGCGCATTCAAAACCTCATCCTGCGTCAAACTCTGGTTGTCCGAACTCAGGTTGCTCGAACTCGGATTGCTAGAACTCAGATTGTCCGAACTTAGATCACTCAAGGGCAAATTCTTCAACGGCGTCTCGTCCAATGGCATATTGTTCCTAGTGTAGCCGAGTTGTCTCTCTACCAGCAGATCAAGCCCGATCGCCTCGGGCATAAGCGTAAAAGGAAGTTGATTTTCCGACTATGAGATTGGATGCCGAGTCACGGAAAAGGCTGCAGATCGTGCTCTTGCTGGGCATCGTGATCGCAGGCGGCCGCGCGGCTTGGATCGTCTACGAGCGTCACGAGGCGATGAAAGAAGATGCGAAGCCCAAAGTGGAGGCCCCGCTCAGGGCAGACTATTACGTCACGCCCAAAAAATTGCACCCCTACGATCTGAAATCGGCTCATCAGTTGACCGAGCAGCCAGTGTGGGTAAAGCTGGGTTATTACCACACGTATTATCCGTACAATAGCGTCGAACATAAGACGGATTTCGCGCATGAGGCAGGATTACTCGGACCGCTGCAGAAACTGGAAATCAAAGATGTAGTGGCGGACGCATCTCCGAAGGCGCCGGGAACAAAGCAGGTAATGGCAACATTTGACTTGGAAGGCAAGGCGTACGCGGTTCCCATTGGCATCGAAAAGGCCGGCGATTTCAAGATTTATTCCGACGCAATTTTCTTCATCGAAGATCCGCACCAGCTTTACAAGCACTGGCCTGCCGAAGTCTGGAAGGCGATTGACGAACACCGGGTCCAGCCGGGAATGAGCGAACTGCAGGCGAGCTTCGCAATCGGCGCGGGAATTCCGCAAGGCTCGGGCGATTTCGGCTTTCGCACGCTACATTATGCGAATGACGGGAGGCCGGTTACGATTACGTTTGAAGATGACAAGGCGGTGGAGATCAAGCGGGGAAACTAGACGACGCTGATCGTGGACGCGCGAGCCCGTCTCTCCCTGCGTTCGGGAGGCGTACAATTCCCCGCATGAAACGAACCTGTCTTCTCCAATTTTCTGTCCTCATTTTTTCTTCCCTCCTCACTTTCGCTGCGCCGCGCACCATGCGCGTTGACTACTACCACGGCGGCAATTCGCACGATGAATGGTTTACGCTCGATCGCACCGTGCTCGAGCCGCTGGAGTGGCCCGGCAATCCCAATAAAACCATCGACGACAGCCAACTGGGCAATTACCTGTGTGAAGTGCGGGCGCAAGGGAGCGGCCAGCTCCTCTATTCGCGCGGCTTCAGTTCCGTTTTTGCCGAGTGGAAGACCACCGATGAGGCACAGCACGCGAACCGCACGTTTTCGGAATCACTGCGCTTTCCCGCTCCCGCCGGGCCGGTGGAAGTGTCGTTGAAGGAGCGCAGCGAAAAAAATCCCAGCGCGGGTTTCCATGAAATCTGGAAGACAACGGTCGACCCGAAGGACAAATTCATCGACCGGGCGCGGCCTCCCTCGCCGGGCGCATTGATTACCTTTCAGAAAATGGGCGACCCCGCGGGCAAAGTCGATCTGCTTGTCCTGGGCGACGGTTACACGGCGGCTGGTCGGCGCAAGTTTGAAAAAGATGCGCGCCGCTTCATGGAGACGCTGTTTGCGGCTTCTCCCTTCAAGGAGCACAGAAAAGATTTCAATGTCTGGGGGCTCTGTCCGGCGGCGGACGAGTCAGGCGTGTCGCGTCCATCGAGTGGAATCTATCACCGCTCGCCGCTGGGCGCGACCTATGACACCTTTGACAGCGAGCGCTACGTGCTGACCATGGAAAACCGCACCCTGCGCGACGTGGCTTCTTTTGCGCCGTACGAGTTCGTCGAAATTCTGGTGAATGGCAAAACGTATGGCGGTGGAGGGATTTTCAATCAATATGCGACCGTCGCGATCGACAATGCGTTCGCCGGCTATGTCGGCGTGCATGAATTCGGCCATCACTTCGCCGGGTTGGCCGATGAGTACTACACGTCCGATGTTTCCTATCTTTCGCAGGAAAAAAGAACCGAGCCGTGGGAGCCGAATGTGACCGCGCTGCTCGATCCCGCGGCGTTGAAGTGGAAGGATCAGGTAGAGCCGGGAACGCCACTGCCCACCCCCTGGCATAAAGAGGAGTTTGAGCGCTTCGAAGCCGAAATCCAGAAGCAACGCCGGGAATTGCGCGCGGCTGGCAAGCCCGAATCGGAGATGGAGGAGCTGTTCCGAAAAGAGCGCGAGAAAGAAGACGCGATGTTCCGCACAGAAAAGTATTTCGGGAAGGTAGGCGCATTTGAGGGCGCGAACTACGAGGCGAAGGGGTATTACCGTCCCGAGGTCGACTGCATCATGTTCACGCGCTATGACAAGTTCTGCGCGGTGTGCCGGCGGGCGATCGAGCGGGTGATTGGGATGTATACAAGCTAATCCAATCTTTCTTAGGCATGTCATCTTGAGCGGAGCAGCCGCGGCGCGAGGCGCCGCAGGTGCAGAGTCGAAAGACCCCTACGGCCCAAAATCGCTCCCCGCCTGGATTCTTCTCGCCGTGTACCGCAGGAACACCGATGCCAAAATCAGTTGAGAACACAGGGATCCTTCGACTCCGCACGGTGATCCGCTCTTGCGGACCGCTGTGCTGCGCTCAGGATGACACTTGCGGGTTCGGGGACAGTAAACGCGCCCGGACGAACTCCACAACCTCCGGCGTCACATAATCTGGGGGGCGAATCGTGAACATGGGTCGGTCAATAACCGGTTTCAGCGAGACGCGTCCCCAAGCGGGACTTTTGGAATTCTCCGCCGAGTGCAACAGCACGGCGTCCGCCCGGTCCAGGAATTGCTGGGCTGACGACTTGAAGTCGACGGTCGCGGGATCGAGCACGGTGAGATAGAGATCGGGCTTCAAGTAACGCAGGATACTGTTGGATTCGATGATGGTGTTTTCAGTTTTTGCAAGGATCGTGCGAAGTCGCGGCATGGCTTCGGCGAGCCGTCCCTGCTCAGTGCGGACCCACCAGGAGTGATCGGCTCCCGCGACCAGGAAGCGCGAGGTGTCGGACTCGCCAGAGCGATCCCTTTCTTCGGTCACAGCCCACGAGTGGTCGGCGGTAGCGCAGTCGCAGGTCTCGCCATTGGCGGAGCAGACGCCGTGTCCGTATTGCGTGATCTTGAAGGCAGTCCAGTGGAAGTCGCGAAGCGCAGCGATCAGCCCAGCCACGACGCTGGTCTTGCCGACGCTGCGAGTGTGTCCGCCGATGATGATGATAGGCATTGATTTTAGAGTACGGATGCTTAGCCTCGAGTTTCGAGCCACGAGCCTCGGGCAATCAAACCGCCGACATCAAAAAGCGGTTACGGACTTTAGAATTTGAGCTCGTGACTCGACACCCGCGACTCGTGGCTGAATTACTCGAGACGCGCGGCTCACAACTCGCGGCTATCTCTTCGCCGACCGCGCCAGAAACGCCAATTCCTTAAGATACTCCCGAATCGGACGCGCCGGAGTTCCCCAGAAAACGACGCCCTTCCCGCGAATCACTTTCTTCGTCGGGATGCCGCTCTGCGCGCCCAGAATCGCACCTTCTTCAACGCGCACGTGATCCGCGATGCCAACCTGTCCTCCGATGATGACGTTGTTCTCGATGACCGCGCTGCCGGAAAGGCCGGTTTGCGCGGCGATGACCACGTCCTCTCCGATCTGCACATTATGGCCGACGTGCACGAGGTTGTCGATTTTTGTGCCGCGGCGGATGCGCGTTTCATCGAGTGCGCCGCGGTCGATGGTTGCATTGGCGCCAATCTCCACATCGTCTTCGATCACCAGTGTTCCCACCTGCGGAAACTGCTCGTAGCGGCCGGTTTGCTGGTCGCGCACGTAGCCGAAGCCTTCGCTTCCGAGGACGGCGCCGGCCTGGATGACGACGCGATTGCCGAGACTCGTGCCCCGGTAGATGATCACGCTGGCATCAATCCGGCAATCAGCGCCAATTGTGACGCTATCGCCGATGACGCAGCCGGCGCCGACTGTGCTGCCATCGCCGACTGTCACATGTTCGCCGAGAACTGCCCGCGGACCGATCTCGACATTCTTGCCCAGGAGCGTCGAGGCCGGAATGATGGCGGATGGGTGAGCGCCGCGGCCTTGCTTCACAGTCTCGCGGAGCAACCTTGCGGCGCGGGCGAAAGCCAGGCGCGGCTGCGGGGAGAGCAACAGCGGCTTGCGGACAGATGCGACGGCAGCGAAGGCTTCGGCGCAATCTCCGGCAATGACAGCCGCGGCTCTCGAGGCAAGCGCGAAGTCAAAGTGTTTTGCCTCATCGACGAAGACGAGGCTTTCCTCGTCGGCGGACTTCAGGCTGGAGACGTAGGTCACGGTAATGGAACCGTCCCCGATAAGACGACAGTCAAGCTTTTCGGCGAGATCGCTCAAGGGTTGCTTCATGGTTGTCTATTGTCGCTTCCGAGGCGGGAGTGTACAACGCGGAAGATTTCTCGTGTGGGGACGGGGCTTTTGCCCCGTCCAAGCGGGGTGGAGCCCCGCTTCCACACGGAGAGTGAAGCCCTAATACAAAGCCGCCTCCCCCTCGGGACGAGTCTTCCAGCGGCGATGGAGCCAAAGCCACTGATCGGGATAGCGGCGGACATAGTCTTCGATCACGCTGGTGAACAGCGCGGTGTTAGCGACGACATCGGCCTGGTCGTTGCCCGTGCGCACAAGCTCGAGGGCGGGATCGAAGCGCAGGACATATTTTCGGAGTTTGCGTTCCCACGTCGTAAAACCCGGCACCACCGCGGCATCGGTGCGCAGAGCGATGCGGGCGAGTCCGCTGGCGGTGTAGGCGGGAATGCCGAAGAAATTGACGAACACTCCTTGCGGCGGAGTCATATTGGTATCCATCAAAATGCCGACCGCCTGGCCGGCGCGCATGGCGGCGAGCAATCCGCGGACGAAGTCGTCTTTGCTCACCGTCTGATTGCCGTGCATGGTGCGGTAGCGCTGCACAAAACCACCAATGTAAGGATTGTCGAGCGGGCGCATCACGATGGACAAGGGATGTCCGTTCAGGGAGTGGGCGAAAGCGGAGAGTTCCCAGGCGCCCAGATGGGCCGTAACGAAAAGGACTCCTTTGCCGCGGGCCAGGGCACGCTCGTAGTTTTCCAGTCCGTCATAGACGACGACCTCGGAAACATTTTCGCGCGTGTAGCAGGGGAAGAGGCAGAATTCGGCAAGCTGGCGTCCGAGGGAAACGAATTCCCCCCGCAGTATCCGACGGCGGTCTTGGGTGGACATTTCGGGAAAGGCCAGAGCGAGGTTGCGCATGCCGACGGCGCGCAGTCGGCGATGGACATGGTAGACGGCCAGTCCGATTGCAATGCCGATGGCGCGGGCGAGGGGACGGGGAAGCATGCCGAGGAGTTTGATCCACGGCCAGGCCAGAGCGTATTCGAAGCGTTCACGCACTGTGCCGGAGTGTAGGGGTTGAAGGGGGCGGCGCGCAAGGTAGCGGGACGGTCTCCTTTTGTTACGCTGGGCAACTACATCCCGAGGCATTCGGGAGCAATTATTTCTTTACGTTCGCTCTTCGCTCTTGCGGGATTGGGTGGCGAGTGTGCTAAAGATAGAAGACAGTTATGACACTCGCGATTCGCCAGTCGCGCATTCATTGTTTCGGCTGCTATGCCACCAAACGAATCCGCAAGGGAACCTTGATTGTGGAGTACACGGGCGTGCGTTTGACTCACGAAGAGGCCGACGATCTCTATGACGACTTTCCCAATACTTACCTGTTTGGCCTCGATGGAGGAAAGGTCATCATTGACGGCTGCGGAGTAGCAGCATTCGTGAATCATTCGTGCCGGCCGAACTGCGAAACCGATCAGATCGGCGGCAAGATGTGGATCATTGCGCTGCGCGACATCGAGCCTGGGGAAGAACTGACCTACGACTACAACTTGTACGATGGCGACGATGACGCTCCCTGTTACTGCGGGGCGAAGCGGTGCCGCGGGAGTCTGTATTCGGCCGCGCATTTGAGGAAGCAAAAGAAGAAGCGGGAGAAAGCGGCGGCGGCGGCGGCGGCCGCTGCCGCGGCGACGACTGCGAAAGCCAGCTAGGGCCTCACACTAGATTCCGCGCGTTGCCGATTGCGGTCATGCGATTTGCGCGTGCCGGTTCCGATTCTGCTTGCTACAATTAATTCTTCCCGGTTATCACTGGTTTGGTCTTTCCTGGTATTTGTTTCGCGCTCGTTCCCGATACTGGAGTGCCACATTGAATCGCGCATCAGCCGGCTTGGAATCTATCATCGCAAAGGCTCTGCACCGATCGCCGGCGGATGAGAGCGCGCTGCTGTCATGGCCCGTTGCTTGTGGCAGCGCAGTCGCCGACCGGACGCGGGTGCTGAATTTTTCCGATGGTATTCTCCGGGTGGAAGTGGCGGATAGGGGATGGCAGCGCGAGCTATCCGCGCTGGCTCCGCGATATGTGGCAGCGATCAATCGTTATTCCGCAACCACGGTGCGCCGGATTGAATTTGTTGTGAAGGCCTAGAGTCGCCAGCGTGTAAAACTTGTGGCTAAATTACCCTGACAGCGTCGATTTGTGCCGTATCGTGAACGCCCACGCGGCAGCCGAGTTATGAAAGTCACTGACAAAGACGTTGCTTACGTGGCCGACCTGGCCAATCTCGAGTTGACGGTTGACGAGCGCGCACGCATGCTCCGCGACCTGAATTCGATTCTCGACTACGTGGATCGCCTGAGCAAGTTGAATACCGAGAATATCGAGCCCATGGCGCAGGTTTCCGACCGCTACGGGGTGGACGAGTCACGGCAGGGGAGCGAGCGTTTCGCGTACGCATCGCGCGACGATGTGAAAGAAGGTTTGCGCCTCTCGTTGCCGCATGAAGAGGCGATGAAGAACGCTCCCGAGACGGACGAAACGTTTTTTGTGGTTCCGAAGGTGATTGAGAGATAAGCGCGATGACGATTCGCAACAAGACAAATGAATACACGATTGAAACTGCACTCAGCGCCATAGCTGGCCGGAGGATGACGGCCTCTGCGC
>JBAQJU010000108.1:0-3808 GCA_049300475.1 Terriglobales bacterium
GAAGAACGACTCCTCCCACAAGTCAATGGCAGTGACCGACTTCTCCTGCGGAATCTTCATGCTCCCGGTACAACACACGCCATTGTCGTAGCAGTTCCAGTAGGGCGCCATGCAAAGCTTGGTTTCCGCCGTCGGCCGTTCATCCTTAGCCAGAGCACGAATCCACAAATGAGAGCCGCACGCTTTGAAGAGCAATGGCGGGTGGGGATAGAGCCTGCCATTCATGCTCTTCAAGACATGGTCATTGCCACGGTCACTGAAGAACATGGTCTGCTCGCGGGCTGGACTCCACCATACGATCATTTCTGCCGTGCGCACCAGCACGCGTGCCGGCAAGATCTCGGCTGGAACCGACCTTCCCAGGCCGGCCATCAGGTCGATCAGCATCTGCGGCGTCATCAACTGGCCTTCCGCTAGTCGTGCCACGTTGCCGTCGTGGACTACTTCATGGAGAGTTACAAAGGGGTGGCGATACGGGTAGCCTTCATAGCTGCTCTTCCCGTACACCAGCAGCGCCCGGCTCAGCCGGAAGTCCTGGCTCGAGCCGAGGTTCACGGAGATATTCATCGTAGAGGTCCCTGACGAGTTCGACGATCTTGGCGGCGGAAGCCAACGAACGAAGCATCGCGCCGGCGTAATCGAAGACGCGCCGCACTTCTTCATCCAGCTCTTTCGTGGGCTTGTTCAGATGGATGGGGAGCGCCATATTCGGCTGGCAAGGACCGTTCTCGCCCATGTGCTGCGCCTCTTCGTCAAAGCAGGCGTTGATCGCATCATTCTCGTACCAGGTGATCAGACATCCGGGCCGGGAGTTCTCGGCATCCATAAGCCAATCGTCAATTCCTGGTACGTCCTTCTCCCCGATCTGTCCCGGCCACGCGTGCTCGTGCCCGTGGCCGTGAGTATCCATTTTGTACAGGTTGGTGGTGAATACCTCGTAGAAGGCAGCTGGCAAGAGAGCATGTTCCTTCGCGCCGGAGGGTGTCGCCGGCGCCAGCGAGGCCAGGTAGCCCAATTGGAATGGAAGCGGCAGCTTCGTAGTCACCGACCAGATACAAATGATCGGCCATCCCTTCTCTTCCGGCTTCAACCTGATTCCGTTCCTGCTCGGTCAGCGGAATGATCTAGCAGACGAAAGATACGCTTGAGACGCGGCTCTGAAATTGCATGATAGAGGGTTGAGGAGAGATAAACGCAACTGGGGACGCATTGTATTTATCTCCAGTGAGAGCGCGGTTCAGATTCCCGCTGAGATGATCCACTACGGGATGACAAAGACCGCACAGCTCGCCATCTCGCGCGGACTCGCGGAGACGACGGCGGGAACGAACGTAACGGTAAACACAGTGCTGGCAGGGCCCACAGCATCGGAAGGTATTAGCGACTTTGTCCGGCGATTGGCTCAAGACCAGAAGACGGACGTGGCCGCCGTGGAGAAGGAGATCTTTCGCAGCGTGCGTCCCACATCTCTGCTAAAGCGTTTCGCAACACCTGAGGAAGTCGCGGCACTGGTGGTCTTCGTCTGCAGTCCATTGTCGTCGGCGACCAATGGCGCGGCCCTACGGGCTGACGGGGGCGTCGTGCGATCGATTCTCTAACGCTTTCTATGACCGGTTCGAACGCCGCCGTGTAAAGGTCACCTCACATAGGGCGACGTTTCTGCTGAGAATCAACGTGCTCGGGAATTTGGCCTTTGATCAGAGGATCGAGGCCTCTTCCCCAGCTAAGGAAGCAAAGACTCCCTAGAAAGGAGAATTCGATGAGGACAGCTACAACGATTGCATCAAGCAAACACGTGGACAAACGACTCGGAGCACTGGGAGCCGCCGGCAGTGGCGGAGATCTCAAAAGACCTGCGCCAACTGCTAGCCGATGTGTTCGCCCTGTACGTGAAAACCAAGGGTGCTCACTGGCACATGACAGGCGCGCACTTCCGCGACTATCACCTTCTGCTGGACGAACAGGCAGAACAGATGTTCGCGATGATTGACGAAATCGCGGAGAGAACTCGGAAAATCGGCGGCATGACGCTACATTCGATCGCCGAGATTGTCCAGAATAAGCGTCTATCGGACGAGACCGATTTCGTGTCAGCGGACAGAATGCTCTCGGCTCTTGCGACGGACAATGCACAACTGCTAGCGTCGTTGCGCCACTCGCACGAACTTTGTGCACACCATAACGATGTTGCCAGCACGAGCCTGATCGAAGTCTGGATTGATCAGACGGAGCGCCGCTTGTGGTTCTTGTACGAAACTCTGAATGTCGACCAGGGATATAGCGGAGCATCCGAATGAACGTTTGCTACCGAGGAGAACTGTTGAGCTTCCTGGGTGAGACAACGGTCAAGGCCAACCGCAAAGTGGCGTAAGCAACTTTGAAGCTGGAAACGAAATTCTGCCGGGCGGCACCCACGCGCTCGGCAGACCGTTCCTGTCGAGGTGCTGCGACGTGCCAAGCCTCCTCCAGGTCCGGACTTCGTCAAGGGACAAGAAAAGGCGGATCGCCCAAATGCCGTGGCTCCGCCAGTGAATTCGGAAATCAGATAGGAGATACTATGGCCCGTACTCACGTTTCACGCATTGAATTGAGCCGGCGTCGTTGGCTGAAGCTTGGTGCTGCCTCCGCGGCCGCCATCTGCCTGCCAAGCCCCGTGCTCGGTGCGCAATCCGAACCACAAAGCTGTGCTCCACCCATCCCACAGAACCGCGAACCGTCCAACGGCAGGCCGTGTCCGTATCCTATTCCGTGGCTCGACAAGAATGGCAACCACAACCAGAGCCCCATGCCAAATGTCGAACTCTCCAACATTTATCACTTCAAAGGAAAGTTGGCACGTTGCAACGGCTTCCATGGGATGGGCACGGATAATAAGGAGAACCGCCTTGCTTGGGGCACTTCCACCACTGACTACAGCTACATGGCAGGGGAATATTGGGCGGCGAGACAGGCTCATCAAGCGATCTTCGCGCACACTTGACTGACTGTGTTCAAGGGGCCGGCGGTCCCTGCAAACCAGATCCACGATTTCCATTCGCCGATTTCCCCGGAGGGCCTTTATTGGGTCACGCCTGTGCCGTCCACCGGCCTGATGCTCAGCGCAGATGGCAAAACGGCAACACTGCGGATGACGGACGTCCCCATTATCGACCAGCCGCGCTGGCCCGCTATAGACGCGGAAAGCGCTCCGGCGTTCCTGGATTTCACACTGGTCTTTAAGGTAGGCGACGAGCGGGTCACGTATGAAGATCCGAGCCGGCAATACCGATTTGAAGGTTTCAAAGCCACGGCTCAATTAGAAGCCGCTGTCCGGGTACCATCGATCGATTTTGCCTTCAAGACCGATCCGCTGGAGAGATCGAAGTGCGATTTCGCTGTAATGGGCAGCGAAGTGAACGGGAAATATTACGAAACAGCGGGGCGGTGAAGTTCAATCAGATAGTCAGGAAGACTGCAGCGCGAAGTCTCACCGTTGCCCTCATGTGGTGGCTGGATGAGAGGAGCAACAGGAAGTGGCCGCGAACAGGTGAATCAGTACTGTGAAAAGCGCTAGCGCCTAATCACAACCCAAATGCTAATCGATGGAGAGTAGTCGGAGCGGCGGTCCGGCCGGTACCACCGCTAATCCTAGAACGACTGTGAAAACCGCTTTTCGAGGAACTCGCCCAGCTTGGCAGTCGCCCTGAATTGAGGGATGGGATCGAGTTCCTTGAATGCTGACGTGAAAGCATTCGAGAGACTCCAAATCGTTCTCGGCCGGAACTCTTCATACTTCGGTTCGAAGTACAGATCATGTACGGTCCGGGCC
>JBAQJU010000109.1:0-6181 GCA_049300475.1 Terriglobales bacterium
CGGAACGTTCGAGGACATTACACAATCTTCGGGAGTGGGGGTGGTCGAGAACACGGCCTGCGCGCTCTTTGTGGATGTCGATAACGATGGCCATCAGGACTTGATCGTCGTGCGGTCGAATGGTCCGTTGTTGTTTTTGAACGACGGCAGCGGCAGATTTCACCAGAAACCTGATGCCTTCCAGTTCGCCAATCCTCCCCAGGGAACCTTCACGGGCGCGGCCGTCGCCGACTACGACCGCGACGGCTGGCTCGACATCTACTTCTGCCTCTACGTTTATTACCAGGGCACCGACCAGTACAAGTATCCGACTCCCTATTACGACGCCCGGAATGGCCCGCCCAATTTCATGATGCGCAACCATCGCGATGGCACTTTTCGCGACGTCACTTCCGCAACCGGACTTAGCCAGAACAACACACGTTACAGCTTTTGCTGTGGCTGGAATGACTTCAACGGCGACGGCTGGCCCGACCTATACGTGGTCAACGATTTCGGCCGCAAGAATCTGTACCGCAACAATGGTGACGGCACGTTTATCGATATCGCCGCCGAAGCCGGGGTGGAAGACATTGGCGCGGGCATGAGCGTCTGCTGGTTTGACTATGACAACGACGGCGCCGACGACCTCTATGTCGCGAATATGTGGACCGCGGCTGGCGAACGCATCACCATGCAGGATGAGTTCAAGAAAACTTCGCCCGCCGATGTCCGCATGCTCTACCACAAGCACGCCATGGGTAATTCGCTGTTCCGAAACTCGATGATGTCAGACACCGAGACTTTGAAAGGGGGGAACTCTAGCTCCCGAGACGCGTTCGATGATCGCACCGACTTCGCGGGCGTTGGCGTCGGCCGATGGGCGTGGTCGAGCGACAGTTGGGACTTTGACCACGACGGCTTCCCCGATCTCTACATCACCAATGGCATGGTCAGTGCGCCGGACCGCCGGGATCTGAACAGTTTCTTCTGGCGACAGGTGGTCGCACAATCGCCGGATCAAGCCAAGCCATCTCAACAATACGAGCGGGGATGGAGTGCAATTAATGAATTAATCCGCGCCGACCGCACCTGGAGCGGCTACGAACGCAACATTTTTTATGCCAACAACGGCGACGGCACATTTTCTGACATCTCCGGCGTCGTTGGTCTCGACTTTCCCGAAGACGGACGTTCTTTTGCGCTCGCCGATTTCGATCTCGACGGCCGTCAGGAAGTTTTTCTCAAGAACCGCAACGCTCCGCAACTGCGGATTCTGAAGAATGTGATGCCTTCCTTGCCTCCGTCCATCGCCTTTCGCCTGCGCGGCACAAAAAGTAATCGCGATGCGATTGGGGCGGTGATCACGATCGAAACCGGCAAAGGAAGGCAGACGCGTTCGCTGCAGGCTGGTTCCGGCTTTCTTTCGCAACACAGTAAGGACGTGTTCTTCGGCCTCGGAGCGGCGACGGGGCCGGTGAGCGCTTCGATTCGCTGGCCCAGTGGTCTGGTACAGCCACTGCGCGACTTGGCGATCAACCATCGCATCTGGGTAGAAGAAGGCTCCGCACCCTCGCGCATCGAACGGTTCCGGACGAGCGACGGCCTGGCACAACCGGGCGAACTCAAACTGGGCGAACCCAAGTCTCGAGCGGCGGAGACGCTCCCTTCTATCGCTGACACATGGCTGCTGGCACCGGTTTCCGCGCCTGACTTCCTGCTCTCCGATTTGAGCGGACGCCAGCAAACACTCTCTGTCCTACGCGGCAAGCCTCTTCTGCTTCACTTCGGGGCCTTCGGGGACGAGCGCACAAAGAAAGACTGGCACGCTTTCAACGAACACTACGCGAATTGGACCGCCCATGGCTATCAGCTTTTGTCGGTCGTCTTCGACGGTCCTGATACTAGCGAAAAACCAGACCGTCATTTCGCGTTTCCAGTCCTGACTGGTTCCGACGACGTCGCCGCCATTTACAACATCGTATATCGCTACCTATTCGACCGGCATCGAGATCTCATCCTGCCGACGTCGTTTCTCCTCGACGCCAAAGGGCAGATCGTCAAGGTGTATCAGGGCTCCGTCGATCCCGCGCACGTCGAGCAGGACTTCCGCAATATTCCCAGGAATGCCGCTGATCGTCTGGCACGCGCGCTTCCCTTCCCTGGCGTCACGGAGGTAACGGAGTTCGGCCGCAACTATCTCTCTTACGGTTCGGTATTTTTTCAGCGCGGATATTTTGACCAGGCCGAGGCTTCGTTCCAGATCGCACTGCGCGACGACCCCGAAAGTGCCGAGGCGCTCTATGGCATTGGAAGCGTCTATCTCAACCAGCAGAAGAACGCCGAGGCGCAGAAGTGTTTCGAGCGCGCGCTCAAGATGCGCACAACTTATCCTGGCACGCTGGCCAATTGCTGGAACAATCTGGGACTGCTCGCAGGACGCGAGGGGCGCACCGCCGAAGCCATCGGCGATTTCCAGGAAGCGCTCCGACTCAGTCCTGACCATCTAATTGCGCTCAGCAATCTTGGCAGTGCTTATCGCCAGCAAAAACAGTGGGACGACGCGCGCACGACTTATGAGAGCGCATTAGCACTCAGTCCCAATGATGCCGACGCCAATTACGGACTTGGCATGGTGTATGCACAGAATGACGACACCGCCCGCGCATTCGAGTGTCTGCAGCGGGCGTTAAAGGCCCGCCCCGTTTATCCCGAAGCGCTAAACAACCTTGGCATCCTCTATCTGCGCACCCAGCGTCGCGACCAGGCAGTTGCTAGCTTCGAAGAGTCGATCCGCGTTGCTCCTGAGTTTGATCAGGCATATTTCAATCTCGCTCGCGTTCATGCTATCGAAGGGAATCGAGAGCAAGCCCGCGCCGTGCTGCAGGAATTACTTAGGCGTCATCCCGGTTACCCGACTGCGCAGAAAATGCTGGAAGAACTAGATCGGCGATGAAAGCCTGACGAACTCGCGATGGTGCGTCTACGGCTTCGGCGTTTCCGCCGTCAGCAAATCGACGAACATCTTATAGAACCTCTCGGTATCGAGATCCACCTGTATCTCGACCTGCCGAACCTCCCGCTTTGGCTTATCGTTGTCGCCCCAGGTTAGAGTATCTCCGTAGCCGGCGCCCTTATCCAAGTCCACATCCATGTAGCGTGTTTCTTGTTTTGTAATCAGACTTGGATCAATCCACGCAATCGATGTAAGGTCGTCCCATAAGTAGTTGTAAGTTCGATATAGGCGTCCATAGGTTCCTATGTAATGTGCGACCGGTGTCGTGCCCGCCTTGACCTTATTGATCAGGTCCATCGACATGCGCGTCTTCAGCGAAATATCCACCGGCGTGCAGACAATCTTTTGCCATGGAGCCCGCAGCACGATGTGCGCCGCCTCAGGATCGAACCACAGGTTAAATTCATGGCGCGGCGTGTTCGCGAACTCGGGGTCGGTGGTTTGGGGATTCAGGCTTGCGCCCATGAATACCAGCTCTTTCGCCAAGCTCGCAAATTTCGGATCGATGGTGATGGCGAGCGCGAGATTGGTCATCGGCCCGCCTTCATAGATCGTCACTTCATGCGGATACTTGTGGACCATTCGAATCAAGAAATGTGCGGCATCCTCGTTGGCCGGCTTGGTGGTGGGCATGCCTTCGGGCATCGCGCCCAGTTCGCGGGGCGCGTGGTAGACGCGCGGCATCCAGGCTCCCAGCCACGCCACCGAGCCATAGCGCTGCTCCCACTCTTCCGTTTGTTCCTTCGTCCGGACCAGCGGATTTTCGGCTCCCGGCACGACGGGGATGTCGGTGCGTCCGATGAGTTCGAGGGTGCGCAAGGTGTGCGCGACCTCTTCTGTGAGCCATGCGTCGCCGGTCACCACCGTGATGCCGAGCACTTCACTCTGCGGAGACTGGATCAGCAGCAGAATGGCTTGCTGGTCCGTGCCTGCGGGTCCGGCTGCATCCTGATCGATGATGATCTTGCGCTTGCCCTCCGCTGCGCCTGATATGCAGGTCGAGAGCAGGAGCGCGAGCGTATAACTCCAGAGTCTTCGTACTTTCATTTTCACCTCGGTCATCTTTCTCGTTCATGTTTCTCGTTCAGCTTTTGCCTCAGAGGTCTGTGAAGCCTTATGCGCTGCCAAATCCGAGCATGACTCGAATGCGCTGAGCGTGCGGAAGAGGCGTGCTATTGTAAAACTCAGCCGTGAAGTCTGTCGATTGCGGATGCGCAACCGCCGCGAATAGAATGACGGCAACGACACAGTTCATTCGTTCTTGCTTTGGAGTCGCCGCATCTTCAGGAGTCAACTCGCGTGACCTTTGGCAATCTCCGGAAACTTGGGTCTGGCATCGTTTTCTGCATTCTGGCAGTCATAACCGCTCAGACGCGCGCGCAGGCGCAACCTCAGGCGCAGACAGAAACGTGTGTTGTGGAGGGGCATGTGCGCGATTCCAGCGGCCGGGTCGTCAGCGATGCTGCCGTCTGGTTGCAATGGCTGCCGAACACGGCAACGGACGCGGCTTCCCGGGCGGAATCCCGGGCGTTGTCTCGAAATGTGCACACTGATTCCGCGGGATTGTTCCGCTTCTCAGGGCTTCGCGCAGGCGCCTACTCTTTACGCGCGGAAGTGAACGGAAGCAATGGGACCACGCCCGACGGAGTGGCGATTATTAACTCGCTGAAACTTTCGCAGAACGAGACGAAGACGATTGATCTGGTTCTGGAGCATCCATCTTCCGAGTCGCTCAACTCTTTCTCGTCCAAAACGCAGATAGCTCCGCACACGGGTGTTCAACGACCCGATGCTCAACGACCCGAGTTTTTCGACGAACCACAATTCACCGTCGCGGGCGTCTCCCAGGCCACAAACTCGGGAGGACACGGGTCCGACACAGTGCTCCGCAACAGCGAGGCGCTCGTGAGAGACACGGCTAGTTTGAGCGGAGGGGCATCCGCGAAGGAAGCTTCGGGCAGGATCGCGGGTGCGAACGAAACTGGTGGGCGAGGCGCGGGCGATGCGGGCTCAAGTTCCGCAACACACAATGCCGCGATCGACGATGCGCCCGAGACGAACGAACTTGTGACGAACAGGCTTGTGCAGGAGGGCGCGGAGATCCAGGCCGAGATTCTTCGTTATGAACAGGGTTACGAACAGGCCGAGGACGGCAAGGTTCCTGGCGGTTCCGCGACTACGGATAAAACCGGAAGCGAGCAGATTCCCGACGCGCGAGCCCGGCAGAAGCAGGCGGAGCTTTATCATCGGCTGGCGCAGATCGATGAGAGGCTGAACAATCCGCTGGAGGCGGTGCGCGAATACCAGCGCGCAGCAGAACTCGCTCCGAGTGAGACGAACATTTTTGATTGGGCGAGTGAGTTGCTGACGCATCGCGCACTCGAGCCGGCAACTGACGTGTTTACCAAGGGAAACACACTCTATCCGAAATCGGCGCGCCTGCTGATTGGGTTGGGAGTGGCCTGGTATGCGCGTGGATCGTATGAGCGCGCGGCGCAGTATCTGGCGCGCGCGTCCGATCTTGCTCCCGCGGATGCGACTCCGTATTTGTTCATGGGGAAGATGCAGAGCGCGGAGACTGTGCCTTCGCCGGAAACGGTCGAGAAGCTCGCGCGCTTCGTGCAGCTTTCGCCAGCAAGCGCGCTGGCGAACTACTATTACGCGGTTGGCTTGTGGAAGTCGAAGGAATCGGCCGGTTCGCTTGACGAGGCAAGTTCCACACAGATCGAGACATTGCTTCAGAAGGCGATTCAGATTGATCCGAAGTTAGGCGCAGCCGATCTCCAGCTGGGCATTCTCTACGCGCAGCGCGGGGATTACGCGCGCGCAATTCCCGCTTACCGGAAAGCGGCTGAAGTTAGTCCTGAGTTGGAGGAGGCGCATTACCGGCTGGCGCAGGCTTACAAGCGGACGGGCGATGCGGCGGACGCAGAGAAGGAACTGCAACTGCACGAGCAGCTATCAAAGCAGGCAAAAGAAAAAGCTGAGCGCGAGCGGAACGAGATTCAGCAGTTCGTGATCTCACTTAGAGATGATGCTGGACGAGGACGGTAGAACGACGAACCGCGCTTTGATTGTTGGGCGGTTGCCGTTCGCGATCATCCATAAGTTCATGGCTATGACGCCGCACCCCTTGCCGATCCTAGCCTCCGTTACAACCACTCAGAACTGCCCTAGAACGTGAGC
>JBAQJU010000110.1:0-25664 GCA_049300475.1 Terriglobales bacterium
GGCTTCGAGCAAATCCAGCCCCTTGCCTTGCGGCACACCTTCGATAATGTCGATGAGGACAACATCGGCGAGTTCTTTCGAGGCAATCCAGTGAGCGGCGGTGGCGCCTACGTTTCCAGAACCAACAATCGTAACTTTATTGCGCATGAAGTTTCCTTTCCTACCAAACGCGTTAGGTCACGTTTTCAATAAACTCCCTGTTCCTTGGACACATCGCCCGCCCGCTTACCGGTCAAACAGTTCATAGTGTCTAACGGTCGGTCGAGCTCAAGCAGAAAATCCTTGTCGAAGTCGTAGTACTTGGCCCGCTCAATATCCGGCCCAGCAAACCTCACAATTGCATCGGTTGACTCCCAGAATGTGAGCATTAGAAAGTGAGCGCAGTTTCCTTCGACCCTACGCAAGGCATAGGCCCCGCTGTTTCCCTGAGTAGCCCGATAATCGGGAATGGCGATGTTTCGCATGCGCCCCAAATATTCGTCCGAATGCGAAAGATCGGTAGTCCCGTGCCAAATGCGCGCGACCAAAGAATACTCCCTCTCCGAATGCGACTGTACCGCCATTCTAAGAGCGTGGAACCAGGAAGGACGCTACGCTTCACGAAGCAAAATCACGAGCGTTTACTAGTCCGCGGCGACCGCAACCTGCATATTCTCGATCATGCAAGTGGCGAACTCGCTGGTTCGAACCTTGGTGGCGCCTTCCATCAGCCGCTCGAAATCATACGTCACTTTCTTCTGTTCGATCGTCCGCTCCAGGCTATGCTCAATCAGGTCGGCCGCTTCGGTCCAGCCCAGGAACCGGAACATCATCACTCCGGAAAGAATGACGGAGCCGGGATTGATTACATCCTTGTCGGCATACTTGGGCGCGGTGCCGTGCGTCGCCTCGAAGATCGCGTAGCCGTCGCCAACGTTGGCTCCCGGAGCGATGCCCAAACCACCGACTTGCGCGGCGCAAGCGTCGGAAATATAGTCGCCGTTCAAATTCGGCGTTGCAAGCACCTTGTATTCGTCGGCGCGGGTCACCACTTGCTGGAAGATCGAATCGGCAATGCGGTCATTGATGAGGAGCTTCTTCTTCCACACGCCCTTGCCGTGCGTGGCGTAGATCGAATCGAGACAGTCTTTCACTTCTTTGTAGATCGTCTGGCGGAAGTCTTCCTGGGCAAACTCAAGGCCGGGCTCGACCAGGTGGGCGTTCTGCTCGATGGTGATGTTGGGATTCTTGTCTTTGTTATCCAGAATCCAGCTCTCGCGCTCGGTGACAATCTGGCTCCGGAACTCCTGCGTGGCGAGGTCGTATCCCCACTGGCGGAACGCGCCTTCGGTGAACTTCTGAATGTTCCCCTTGTGAACGAGCGTGACCGACTTGCAGTTATTTTCGAGAGCGTGCTGGATCGCCATGCGCACCAGGCGCTTGGTTCCGGTCACTGAAATCGGCTTGATGCCGACCCCCGAATCGAGCCGGATCTGCTTCTTGCCGCCCTTGAGCATCTCTTTGTTGAGGAATTCGATCAGGCGCGCCACTTCGGGCGTACCTTCTTCCCATTCGATGCCGGCATAGACGTCTTCGGTGTTTTCGCGGAAGATCACGAGGTTCATGCGCTCGGGATGCTTCACCGGCGACGGCACGCCGCGATAGTACTTCACGGGACGAATGCATGAATACAGGTCGAGGATCTGGCGCAGCGCCACGTTGAGCGAGCGAATGCCTCCGCCGACTGGCGTAGTGAGCGGCCCTTTGATGGCGACCCGGAATTCCCGGATGGCGCTGACCGTGTCATCGGGCAGCCAGTTATTAAATTGAGACTTCGCCTTTTCGCCCGCGAACACTTCATACCACGCGACCGAGCGCTTGCCTTCATAGGCCTTTTCAACAGCTGCGTCAAAGACGCGGACCGATGCCTTCCAGATGTCGCGTCCGGTGCCATCGCCCTCAATAAAAGGAATGATGGGCCGATCGGGCACGCGGTACTTGCCATTGCTGTATTCAATTTTTTGCCCGTTGGATGGAACCGGAACTCCGTTGAACGACGCCATGAGTATTGCCTCCAGAAATTTAGGGGTTCAGAAATAATTATAAAGAATAGTGAAAGAAGAGGGGGAACTCTACGGACATTATCACGCCATCGTGTGATGCCCGTCACACGAGACGTGCTCGACCGCTTCGCGGTCCTTTTGGTAGAGACGCGGCTTGCCGCGTCTGTTTTCGGATATGCCTCCGCAAGCCTTACCCGGAACTCGACCGTCAAAAGATTCTAGCGTTCGATTTTGACCGATTTCACAACTACTTCCTCGTTGGGGCGGTCCTGGCGGTTGCGGGGCGCGCTTGAAATCTTCTCCACCACCTCGTAGCCCTCCACGACCTCTCCGAAAATGGTGTGCTTGCCCGTAAGCCACTCCGTCTTGCCGACCGTAATAAAGAACTGCGAACCATTCGTGTTCGGTCCGGCATTCGCCATGGCCAGCTTTCCAACCTTGTCGAAACGATGCGGCGAACCCTTGGTTTCGTCTTCGAACTGGTAGCCCGGACCGCCCATGCCTGTGCCCATGGGATCTCCGCCCTGAATCATGAAGTCGGGAATCACACGATGAAAGATGGTGCCGTTGTAAAGCGGATCTTTGACTTTCTTGCGCGAGGTGGGATGCGTCCACTCGCGCTTGCCCTCGGCGAGCTCGGTAAAGTTGGCGACGGTCTTGGGCGCCTCTTTCTCAAACAGGCGGCAAACAATCGTGCCCTCGCTGGTTTCAATGACGGCATAGGTGCCGGGTGTGCGAGCCATAGTCTCCTTCTTATTTCCCTTTTTGATTATGAGTGCGCTTGGGATTCTTTGCGTTAGCCAATCGCTTGGCCTTGGCGCGGTTATGAGCCACCTTTTTTTATTTCGATATGTTCGATCTTGACCGGATGAAACGGCCGGTCATTGCTTGGATCGCGAGACATCCGCGCGATCTGCTTCACCAGCGTCACCGCCGCGGCATCGCACTGGCCGAAGATGGTGTAGTGTCCGCTCAGGTGCGCGCTGTGGGCGACGTCCTCGGTAATAAAGAACTGCGAACCGTTCGTGTCCGGGCCCGAATTGGCATAGGCAAGACGCCCCGGCCGGTCGAACCGCAAATCGGAAGGCGTCTCGTTCTTGAATTGATAGCCGGGATCGCCCGATCCATTTCCAGCAGGATCGCCGCCCTGGATCATGAACTCGGGAATGACGCGGTGGAAGACAGTTCCGTCATAAAGCGGAACGCCATGCTTCTTCGCGTGCGAGGCCGGGTTCGTCCAATCCTTCGTGCCTTCCGCCAGACCGATAAAGTTGGCGACGCCAATCGGAGCTTGCTTTTCAAACAGTGTGCAGTGCAGGTCTCCCGCAGTGGTGTGAATGATGGCGACCGGGTCGGTAGACCCAGAGGCCGCCGACCGGGCCGTTGGCCGCGCGGCTTGGGCAGCAGCCAGCAATGACGTAGAACAGATCAGGACAAGTCTACACAAAGAGATTTTCATCGATGCTCCTTAGCTTCACTAGCTGAAATTTGCAGAGGCAACTCCCGATTGTACGACATGCGCGGCTCGACAGAATGCGCCGTGCAACTGAACACGGGCTACCGTGGTGAAGCCATCGCCTGCAGCTCTCGGCTTACCTGTTGCGCCTCGCGGCTCACCTGTTCGGCCTGACTGAAAACGCGCAGCAGGTTGCCGCCCAGTATTTTTCGAATATCGTCGGCACTGTATCCGCGGTCGAGCAGAGCCTGTGTGATTTTTGGCAGGTCGGCGGCGGAGTCGATCCCTTGCGGAGTCGCGCCGCTCACCCCGTCAAAATCCGATCCCAGACCAACATAATCAATGCCCGCAACCTTGGCGATATAATCGATGTGATCGATCAGCGAACTCAGCGGAGGACGAGAAATTTTCGCCGCCCACTCGCGTTCGATGCCGTCGGAATCGAGGTAGGTCGGGGTTTTCCCTTCAGCCTTGAGCTTGTCCATATAGGCTTTCACGGCTGCGTCGCGCTCTTTACTCTGCGCCTCTGCGGCTTTACGGTAGTTTTCATCCACGAAGGCGCTATAGAAGTTGACATCGACCACGCCCCCGTTCTTGGCGACCGCGCGCAGCATCTCGTCGGTCATGTTGCGCGGATGGTTGGTCAAGGCCCGCGCCGAAGAGTGCGAGGCGATGACCGGTGCTTTCGTGACCGCGATCGTGTCCCAGAAAGTCTTGTCGGAGACGTGCGAGATGTCCACCAGCATCCCCAGCCGGTTCATTTCCAGCACAATCCGCTTCCCGCCTTCGGTAAGGCCGTTATGATGCTCGACCTTGGGATCGTTAATATCCCCTGACGAGTCGGCAAATTCGTTCGTATTCGACCAGCTCAAGGTCATGTACCGCACGCCGAGCCGGTAATAATCGCGAAGCAGATGTATGTCATTTTCGATGGAGTGTCCGCCTTCGATCCCCAGCAGCGCGGCCAGCTTGTGCTCGCGGTGAGCGCGCTCGATGTCCTCAACGCTGAATGCCATCATCATTCGATCGGGATGGCGCGCCGCCTGTTCGTAGACGGAATCGATCAGATCGAGTGTGTGCCGTGCGAAGTGGCCCTGGTTGGTCTCCGGCTCTACCCAGATCGAGAAGAATTCAGCCCCCAGATTTCCGGCCTTGGCCTTGTCGAGACTGATGTGTCCATGATCGTTCGGATCGGTCGACCCGATGTCGTAGTTCTCGTCAAGAAAGCGTTGCGGCGTGTCGGCATGCGTGTCAACAACGATCGCCGAGTTCTGAATCTCGCGAGCCTTCGCGCTAACGGCAGCAGTTTGGGGGTAAGCGGGAAGCGAGATGGCGAGCACCGGCAGGAAGATCAGCATCCGAAGATTCATAGGAAAAGAATTCTACACGACTCATGGAGACCTCAGAATCTGGTCCGCAGAGACGAACGAGCTTGGCCCCGCGGTTCGAGTGCGGCGACAATGGACTCTCGGTTGAAAGAAATTCTTCGTGCTTGCATTTGCCCTGGTTACCGCAGCTTCTACGTGGGTGAGCGCAAAAGAAAAGCCGCCCAGACAACGGGCGGCGTGGATTTATCGGAGTTCCTCTGGCACGTCCTTCATTTGCAAACTAATGAACTGAAGGTGAAGCTCAGATCGTCCCAGTAGACGCTATAAGAGTTGTCATAGTTGTAGGCTTCGAGGATCAGGTTCGCGAGTGTTGTCTCACTGGAATCGTTGAATGGACTCTTCAACGACACACCCGTTGGCGAATTCAGAGCGGTAACCGTGTATACGAAACCCTTTCCGGGTACCACAGTCATGGTGAGTTCGACCCAGTTGTTGTATTTAAAGCCCGGGGGAAGGCCGATGCGGGTGAACTCGCCAGTAGTATTGTTCCAGCCATAGAATCCGGCGACGCCGCCATTAGGGTAGTAGCTGGCGCCTTGGGCATCGCTGGTGATCGGCCCCTGGAACTCGATGATCGGGTAATCATTCCCGACGGCGTTGCTGGAATCGGACGCCGTGGCCCAGAATCCTGCCAGGCGCGCGTTCGTCTTACTCCAGCTCTTCGGAACGTAGAGGAGGATCGATGCGGAGTAGGTGTTTGCGAGCACGTCGTACTTGCGACCTTGCGTGTTGTAGAACTCATCTGCCGGATATGACTGGTAATCGGATGCACAGATGGACTCTTGGAGAACATTCACGGTGTGGTTCGGCGCGGTTTCCTGAGCAGCAAATCCGCACGGAGGGTAACGGTCCGGATACCAGGCGCCCGGGGTTTCGGTGGCGGCGAGCTGGACAGGATTAATGAAATTAAATTCGAGAGTCTGACCCGCCGCAGCCGCGGGAATCAGAGCCAGTAAGGAAATAAGAAGATACTTCGAGACTTTTTCCATGTAGGAACGCTTCACGTCTACCGTCATTTTGTTTCTCCTTTGGAATTTGTTTTCAGTTCATTCGGGGAAATAACGTCCTTTCGCCTCCAAGGTCACTGAATCGCCACGGGCGGGAAATACTTCCAGAGAGGCACTCGCAGTTAACCGCAACTTATAAGTCCTGTCAAGTGATTTTGTAACAAGCAGTAGGTTGGATTGTCGACATTACTGAGTAACTTGTTGACGTGTGTTTGTCAAAATCCCAAGTCATGTTTCTCAGCTTGTTGTTCACATGTCAGCCTGTAACTAACACGGACGTACTAGTCCCCCCTGTTTGCGAGATCAGTAAATTCTCTTTCGGAAAATACCGCGGCAGGGACGAAGCTTTCGTGCTGGGGAAGTGAAGAGATTCAACTCAAGGGACGAACCGCCGAATTGAATCGGCAGCGGCTAGCGACGCCGAAGAAAGGTCTCTCAGTTCGCAGCGCCCATGGCTGTGACGCTTTCGTCCACCGGATGGCGCGGAAGCAACGTCTGGGTCTGCCGCCAGTCGTCGTAGCGGTTGGAAACCATCACGTGGAAGCACCAGTGGCGGCGTTCTTCCTCGGGCTCGACCAGGCTGAGAGCGCGGAGATAGAAAAGGTAGTACTCGACAAACTGGATCTCCTGCTTCGTCATGCCGCGGCGCTGCAGGTCCACCGTAATGCCGGCAAGATGGGAAGATGCGGTTTCACCTTCCGCCGGAGCCGCATTGCGGTTACGCCGGCGAAGCTTCTTCTGCACCTTCACCGTGCGCACGGCTGAGTTGAGCTGGATCTGCTCGTGGAACCGGTCGTAATAAATCTCGGAAAGATCCTGCACAAAATCGAGCGTCCACGGACGGCAGTAGCGGCGCGAAGGATCCAGGCTTGGTTCAATCCGCAAGGTCTCACTGGCCTCGATCGGCACCAGTGCATGTGTGGCTTTCAGTTCTTCCAGTTGCGCATCATCCACGATGCGGGGAAGGTCCAAACGGTCAATCTCCTCGTTCTGCCGGAGCAGAGAGTCATGCGATGGCCGGAACAGCGGGTTCCACAGCAGCCGGCGGATCCGCTGTATAGGGTGATGACGGAATGAAGCGTGATGATGAGGGTTGACCGAATGCAGGGCAAGGGCGGTGCCTGGCGCGCAGACCAGAACGCCGACCAGCGCAAATAGCACTGTCAAACGCGTTGCGAAAGTTCTTGGCCCTTGGGTCATTGGGGAACCCTATGGCATATCGGAAAACCCCGATATCCCGTGAGGAACCGCAATTGTAAACCAGATCTGAAGCGTCTGGTCAAACAATCAACGCAAATGGCATTACGGAAGGAAGTTACTGGTAAGGTGGATTGCAGCTCGCATGCTGACAGGTTGCGGAAAAACTCGGTGTTGCACTTGATTTTGGGTGGCGCAGCGGTTCACCGCTGCGATAACAAGCCGGGTTTCAGAATCGGCTTTAGCCGCCGAGGTGAGGTCGCGGCGTTGTATGTCCCTTTTCCGTAGCCACCCGAAAAGACGATGCCAAATCTCGGTGCAACGCGCCAAAAGCCAAAGCCAAGCGCCCGAAACCTAGAACCATCCTCTATTTCCTGAACAAATCTCCAATCGCCTGCTTCATCACCTGCCCGCCGACCTCCGAGATCGACTTCGTCAGCGGAATGTCTTTGGGGCAGATTTCGACGCAGTTCTGGGCGTAGCCGCACTCCTGGATGCCTCCGTCGCCCATCAGAGCCGATAGCCGTTCACGCTTCAGGGCGGCGCCAGTCGGGTGCGTGTTGAACAGGCGGACTTGGGAAATGGTGGCCGCGCCGACGAAGCCGGTATCTTCGGTGAACTGCGGGCAGGCCTCCATGCAACAGCAGCATGAGATGCAGCGCGACAGCGGGTAAGCAGCCTCCTGCGCCTCGGCCGTCTGGCGCGGCCCGGAGCCGAGGTCATAAGTTCCGTCGACCGGGACCCATGCCTTGACCTTTTTCAGATTCTCAAAGAGCACGCTGCGGTCGACCGCCAGGTCGCGCACAACCGGAAACTTCGAAAACGGCTCAAGCTTGATCGGCTGATCGAGATGATCGAGTAGGGAAGAGCAAGCCATGCGCGCCTTGCCATTAATGATCATGGCGCACGATCCGCAGACCTCTTCGAGGCAATTCGAGTCATAGGTGACGGGCGTGGTCTTCTTGCCATCGCGCGTGACTGGGTTGGCCGCGATATCCATGAGCGCCGAAGTGACGTTCATGTTCGGCCGGTAGTTGATCTCGAACTCCTCCCAAGTCGGCGGAGCGTCGGGGGTGAGTTGGCGTTTGATCTTGATGATTACGGTTTTATTATTAGCCATTAGCTTCTAGCCTTTAGCTCCTAGCTCAACTGCTTGTATCTTGTCATCCTGAACTTCAATACTTCCTCGGTCTTGGCGGTATCAGCGCCGCATCCACCGCCTCAAACTCAAACTTCGGCTCATCCGCATCCGGCGCGAACGACGCCTTTGTTGTCTTCAGCCAGTTCTTGTCGTCGCGCTCCGGGAAGTCTGGCTTGTAATGCGAGCCGCGCGATTCGTCGCGCATCGCCGCTCCCTGCGCAATGACCCGCGCCAGTTGCAGCATGTTATAGAGCTGGCGCGCAAACGCAACCGTCGTGTTGGCCCATTGCGTGCGGTCGCTCAGGTTGATGTTTTTGAAGCGATGCAGAAGATCAACCACCTTGGCATCCGCTTCCCGGCACTTCTTGTTGTAGCGGATGACCGTGCAGTTCGCGGTCATCACCTCGCCCAGTTCGCGCCAGATGAGGAACGGATTTTCGTTCCCATCGGCCTTCATCAGGCCGTCGTTAATCTCCTGCTGACGCTTGCGTTCGGAATCGAAGTGCCCATTCGCAGGCGCCGCCTGTAGGTTCTTCGCATACTGCACGGCATTCGGCCCGGAGACGAATCCGCCATAAATGCACGACACCAGCGAGTTCGCTCCCAGCCGGTTCGCGCCGTGATACTGGTACTCAGCCTCGCCCGCCGCGAAAATTCCGGGGATATTCGTCGCCTGCTGGTAGTCGATCCACAGTCCGCCCATGGTGTAGTGCATGCCCGGGAAAATCTTCATGGGCACGTCGCGCGGATCGTCGCCGACAAACTTCTCGTAGATTTCGAGAATGCCCTCGAGTTTCTTGTCAAGAATCTTGCGGTCGATGTGCGTCAGGTCGAGATAGACCATCGGCTTGCCGTCGATCCCGAGGTTGTTCTCGTAGACGACCTTAAAGATGGCGCGGGTCGCGACATCGCGCGGCACGAGGTTGCCGTACTTTGGATACCACTCTTCGAGAAAGTACCAGCGCTCTTTTTCCGGAATCGATTTCGGATCGCGCTTGTCGCCCGCCGTGCGCGGAACCCACACGCGGCCACCTTCCCCGCGCGCCGACTCCGACATCAACCGCAGCTTGTCTTCGCCGGGAATCGACGTTGGGTGCACCTGAATGAACTCGCCGTTTGCGTAATAGCACCCCTGCTGATAAAGCGCCGACTGGGCGGATCCGGTGCAGACAACGGAATTTGTCGACTTGCCGAAAATCGCGCCGATGCCACCGGTTGCGATGATGATAGCGTCTGCGGGAAAGGTGCGAATCTCCATCGTGCGCAGATCCATAGCGCAAATGCCGCGGCAGGTGCGAGTTCCATCAAGAACGGCGGAGAGAAACTCCCAGTGCTCGTACTTCTTGACTTTGCCTTCGGCTTCGTAGCGGCGAACCTGCTCGTCGAGCGCGTAGAGAAGCTGCTGACCCGTCGTTGCTCCGGCAAATGCGGTGCGGTTGTATAACGTTCCGCCAAAGCGGCGGAAATCAAGCAGACCTTCCGGCGTGCGATTGAAGGGCACACCCATGCGGTCAAGCAGATCAATAATCCCGGGCGCCGCCTCGCACATGGCCTTCACCGGCGGCTGATTCGCCAGGAAGTCGCCGCCGTAAATCGTGTCGTCGAAGTGCTTGTAAGTTGAGTCGCCTTCGCCCTTCAGGTTCTTGGCCGCATTGATGCCGCCCTGGGCGCAAACCGAGTGCGAGCGCTTGACCGGAACGATCGAAAACAGGTCAACCTCGCCGCCCATCTCGGCGATCTTGATCACGGCGGCCAGGCCTGCCAGACCACCGCCCACCACAATAATTTTCGGAGCTGCCATCTTTATGATTCCGATCTGCCGGGACACACACCCGGTCTTCATTCACATTCTTATTTCATTTGAACGATAGTTTCCGAAGTGCTGGAATCGAGTGGGTGATACGGAGCGCTCAGGAATCCGTACATGCTGACCCCGCCCAGACCAATCAGGCCGAGCGCGAGCAGCAGGCAAACGTATCCCAAACGGCGGCGCGCCGTTTCGCCCGTCGTGATGCCCCATTTTGCGCAGAACAGCCACACCCCGTACGCAAAATGCCAGGAGGCCGCGATGATGCCCACGATATAAAACGCGATCATCCAGGGATGCTGAAATTCTCCCTGCACCTTGGCAAAGGAATCCATCGGGTGCGTCGGCAGGTGCACACCGGTGAAGCGCAAATAGTAAGTGTGCTGCACCATGTAGATAAGAGCGATGATGCCGGTCCAGCGCTGCGAGGTGTACAGCCAATTACCCTGCCACGGATACTCCGCCACATTCGAATCGCCGCGCCACCAGATGTAAACCCCGTACAGGCCGTGGAAGAGGATCGGAATCCAGATGAAGAAAATTTCCAGCGCCAGTACGAACGGCAAACTGTTCAGGAACGCGACTTGCTTGCCGTAAGCCTCCGGTCCGTGGAAAGCCTCGTAGTTCGAAATGAAGTGTTCGAGCAGAAACGCCCCGATGGGAACGATCCCGGAGAGCGAGTGCAATCGGCGCAGCAGGAACGAGTTGCCGGCGCCGGCTCGCAAAGGCGCAACGCCGGACTTGATTCTGGGAGCGACGGGGCTGGCGGTTGAGGCCACAATGGGCTCCTTATTGATTCATTAATAAAAATGACGAACCGGACATTATCTGTGTGCCGTGGAACCAGAGTCAAGGAGGCCTGCGTCACAGTTCGTTGTGATGTGGAACACTTGCCCAGCCCCGGCGCTTCGGAGCCTCGTTCGTTTGAGGAAGCGCTAGCGCGGAGAAGCGCGATACCAGTCGAGAAGTAATCGGAATGCCGCGCCGCGATGGCTATACTGCGCTTTTTCCGACGCCGGGAGCTCCGCGAATGTTTTGCCGATGCGCGGGAAGTAAAAAAGCGGATCGTATCCAAATCCGTTTTTCCCGCGCGGCGCCTCGAGGATAATGCCTTCCGCCGTACCTCGGAATGTTCCCAGCGTTCGCCCGTCACGAGCGGCGGCCAGTACACAGACAAATCGGGCCGTGCGCTTCTCCTGCGGAACGCCAGCCAGTTCGCGCAGCACGCGCGCGTTGTTGGCTTCGTCGTCCGTATTCGCCCCGGCTCGTTGCGGACTTTGGTTGTGGAGATCCTCATGCTGGAAACCCGCAGCGTAGTGCGCGGAGTAGACTCCGGGCGCACCGCCCAGCGCATCAATCTCCAAGCCGGAGTCGTCGGCCAGCGCCAGCTCACCCGGTGCCGCGAGGCTGTATTCTTCCGCTTTTTTGCGGGCATTCGCCTCAAACGTAGCGCCATCCTCGACAACCGCGGGCAGGGAAGCGAAGCCAGGAATACTTGCGATTGTGATACCGCAAGCCTCCGCCGCTCCCGCAAAATCCCGCAATTTGCCGGCATTCGAGGTCGCGACCAGCACTGTGTGCATCAGACCTCCGCCCTCGTGAAGTTCCTCGTGAAGTTCCGGGTGCAGTTCGGCGGTCGCGGCTTCCGTTCTGTCATGATCCATGCCACTCCGAATACCAGGATGCTGATCAGCGAGACGATCCCTCCCGCCAACCTGTCCGGCGTGCGCGCGAAATAAATATGCACATCGTTTTCGCCGGCAGAAACGGGAATGACCATCAACCCCGTTATGTCTGTGGTCTGCGTGGCCGTTGGTTTGCCATTCACCAACACCTTCCACGCCGGATAGTTGAACAAGCGCACCGTAAGTTTCTGCGCGCGATCGGTGTGCGCGACAAAATGCTTCGCCGTCGCATCCCACTCCAACATGTGAACGCTCCCGGCCGATCCGCTGGAGCTGCTGACCGGAGCCAAGTCCTTTTTTACTTCAGATGGGTCCGCTCCAACCGGAACATACTCGTCCGTGCCGTCATAGCCTGTGCCGTCAGAGATCGCATCCTCCATTTCCGCGATGTCACCCGAATTATCCCACCACGGCGGTTGGATTCGATGGCCAGCCAGCAGGAGCACCACCAGCAAAATGGACGGGACCAGTCCGCGCGTCGTCCACCGGCGAATTGCGGAGCGAAAGGTCGCAGACTGAGCAATGCTTCTTGGGGAACCGCTTTCCTGAGAAGTGATGGGCTGAAGAGGGCACGACTCCTGTGTCGCCATTGCCAGCAGTATCGCCAGCGAAGCGTTCAAGCACAGCAGCCAACGGAAGGGAAGCTGCACGAAGCGAAACTTCGGCAAGTATTCCCAGAGAAGGTTGCTCATGGGAAGCATCACAAAGGCCGCCGCCGCACCCCAGACCGCGACTAGGGTCCACGCATTTTTCTCGAAGCGCACTTGTTCGAGTCGGCCTTTCTCGAATCGCGCCGGGCGTGAATACCAGATGGCAAGCGCCAGGATGGCGATCTCCGCGACCGCCAGCCACGAAACCAGCAGATTGAACCGATTGTGATCCGGATCGGCGAGGGTGGTGAATAGAAAGTTGTCCTGCGGTCTCACGCCCGGAGACAGCACTTGAGCGATGCTGACCCAACTCTGTTCATAGATCGCGGGCAACAAATAAAACGAGGCCAGGCCTGCGCCCACCACCATCGCAATCGCAGTTTTCACCAAAGGACGTGCCGATCTTTCCCGCACGGCCATCACCACCGCCAAACCCGCCGCCGAATAGTAGATCACCAATGCTGCCGGATCGTTTGTGAGCCAGGCCCCCGCCAGCGTCAGGCTCAACCACAAGGTAGGACGAAAACCTTCCTCTCTAAGCCGCACCATGCAGAGCACCATGAGCGGCACAATGACAGCTGCCAGCAGTTCCGCATACGCACTGCGCCAGTACACAATCAACAGATGGTATGGATTCAGCGCATAGAACGTAGCGGCAAACAGCGCATCCGGCGGCTGCAACCACCACCGCGCCAGCGCGTACATGCTGATTCCCGTCCCCGTCAGGACAATCCAGCAATACGCACCCGGAACCATCTTCCACGGCAGAATTGCACCCAGAACCGCGCCCAGCGTCCACGATGCAGGCGGATAAAATATGAACCGCGCCTCGCCGTATCCCCAGTGCGCGAGCTCCGCCCACCGCGGATAAGCGACGCCTTGCTTCCATTGGCTGAGCACCTCCATCCACGAATACATGTGGAACTCAAAGTCGTGTCCGGACGCAATGCCCCATTTGAAAAATGGCGTGAGGGCCAGCCAGCAGATACCGGCCAGAATCAGGAAACGTAAAATGGGACGCCTGAGCAATGAATGGATCCTGACCCTGACCTGAAACAGCCTGACCTGAACTAGTCGATCTTAAAGCCTAACCCGAAGCAAGAAAGTTGGAGCCTTTCGCAGCCGCATCCTTCAGAGAACTGCTGATGCCGGCCGCGCCTGCAATTCTATTGCATAAGAAAAATCTCAGGAAAAACAAACTGCCGCGCAGTCCACGGAAGCGTGAAGTCGACTAAATTAGTGATCCCCTGCGGACCTGTGGGTATGTATCCAGACCAGTGGGTTGTTATTCTTGGGAGTGGTTTTGCTGGCTAACTCTATTGACTAGACATATGCCGGAGTTCGCTGGCCGGCCAGTTCGGCGAGAAACTCTTCTTCGTCCAGCCCACCGCCCGACCGCAACAACTCCAGCAGAGGATCCCCGTCATTTTCCGCTATCGAACTCGGGCTCCAATCGGCATGACTCGCGACCAGCGACCGCGGAGACACTTCCAGTTGAGGTTCGGTCCCCGGATGGCGTGTGAGCAGATCGATCAACTCACCCACACTCCTGCGCACTGCGCTGCTTTGCGGGAGTTCGATACCCATGCCATGTCCGGGATGCATCACCCGAACCAGCCCCTCGGCATGAATCTCTACTCCAGCGGTGAGCAGGCGAAGGTCAACCGTTGAAGATTGAGGAAGCGGTGATTGGGTCTGTACATAGCATCCGCCCAGGCTCAGGTCAGTCAACTTGCATGGGCTGGCAGTGTCGGTGTTTTCCCGAAAGATATCTTGCGAATGCGAGGTTAGCCATTCATTCAGCTTTCGGCGCAGATCGTCGTCCAGATCGAGAAAGCGCAGGCCGGTTTGGCCATTCCCAATGCTCCACGCCACTGTTGCCTCGGCTTCCACACGACACGCGCCGTCGGGAAGCTCAAACGACACGCGAACCAACGCCGAGGATGTTAACGGCTGGGCCGCAAGAACTTCCATTCCATCCGCACTCAGTTCGAGCAGAATGCCCTCAACCGTGCTGTCTTCTTTAAGGCAGATCGCCACCGGCGCCTGCACGGCGACGCTTACCGCTTGCTGCTTCGCGCGTCTCACCAGTGCGGATGCCGCCATGAACGTGTTGCGGACCTGCTCCGGATTCACGGGTTTTATCAGGATGAAATGGGCTCCCGTGCCCAGAATGGCGCGAATCTGCTTCGCGTCCGGCAACACGGCCACGGTGACCGGAAAAGGATGGCGGGGACCAGCAAGGCAACTCGTCAACACCACGGAGGCCGAAGCCGGATCGTCGAAGTCCACGATTACCTGCTCGAAGTATTCCTCCCTCAGTCGGGCGACAGCGGCATCGGGCATGTCCGACCGCCCCATCACGATCCCAAACTGCGACAGCACCCCGGTCAGTGTTTCCGCCGTCTGGTCGTCCTTCGACACCAGCAGCGCCTGCAACATCATCGCACCCTGCCTCCTGCTTGCTTTAGCCCTACGGCCAGCGTGGCGTTACGCTGCGCCCGGGCTTCGCTGCGGTCGAGGTGGATTGCATGCTGGCCTTGGCCGCCATGGCCTCGCCGTTTTCCTCTTCTACTTCTGCGAGCACAGCGCTGTCTTCCTCGGTTTCATTCTCAGCCAGCAGGGGCGCAACTTCCCGCAGTTTCTCGGCAGCCTGCTGCAAGAGTTCGATCTGCTTGCTCAACTGGGCGTGCTGCGCCTGTTTTCGGCGCAAAACCTCGTGGATATCTTTCATACAACCCCCTGCGCTGACTCTAGGTTTGTGCTAACTCAAGGTCAACTTCAAAGCCCTCCCCCGCCATTACGGTAGTAATCGGAGGAACCTGGGGTCACTTCGCGAAAAAGTCTTGGAAAGGAGTTCGTGGGGGTCGGAGTTGGCAGAGGGCCCGGCAGTTCCAGCAGAACTAAAAGCCCCGCCTTGCGGCGGGGCCATGGGTGAGTGTTTTGAGCGAACGCAATCCAGCTTAGCTAGACCTTCTTGCGACGGAACGTTCCCGCGATTCCAAGAAGTCCTGTGCCTAACAGACCCAGAGTTCCAGGCTCCGGCGTCGTATTCAGGTGCGTACTCCCCAGTGAAATGTGCCCGATGCCACCGTTGAGCTGCCCCACTGAGGAATAAAGGTTCTGGGTGGTCGTTCCCGTCACGGTTCTGCCGGTGTACAGCTGTCCCGACAAGTCACCAGTCAGCGTGTAATACACCTTCTGATGAACTTGGCTGACCAAGGTCCACGTGATTGGGCCGACAAAGCTTCCCGAGAAGAGCGTTCCCTTCACAGGTACACCGTAGTGGCCATTCCCGACCACGACGAAAGAAGAACCCGCCGAGTCGAAGGTCCCGCCCGCTGCAATGGAACCTGTCAGCAGCGCGCCGGTCGTGTAGCTTACCGTGCCCATGGAATGATTCGCGGGCGCCGAAAGGCCGTTAAAGCTCGTCAGTTCCGAGCCCTTCGAGCTGATGCCCGAATTTGAAATTGAGATTGATCCGAATTGGTTGGTGAGATCGATACCGTTCGCCCAAGCGGCTATCGGCAGTGCCAACGCCAGTAATGCCAAAACTACCACTCGCCTCATTTTAATACCCTCCCAAAGTTTTCTTTCTAGTGACGCCTTACTCCCCAGACTTTCGCATCAGGGGTATAGACTGCCCCACACGCCTTTTAGTGCACTTGCCATTCCAAATCTTCCGTTCTGTCATCAACCATATTTATCAATGACATACAGAGATTTCCTAGCCCTATCCGCTGCCTCCGGTTGCAATCCCCTGCACACTAGCAATAATCAGCTTCTCAACCCGCGAGATAGCCTATTTCCAAGCTGCACTATTTTGCGGCTCGTGAAAACGATGCAGGCCGAGGTTCGGATCGGGGAGAAATCTCGCCATTGAAAGCCCTGAGAGACCGTTCCAGAACCAGGAGCGATTGGTAACCTCAATCGCAGTGGGGCGATGTTACCAAAGATTTCCCGTTTGGCAACTGGCCCTTTTGGGCTACTCCGCCAGCCCCATCGTGGTATTTCGCTAGGCCATGGATTGCCCTATCGTTGCCTCGAGCAGTTCTGGGGGAGGGCTGTTCGGGCGTCCCGCGATTAATAATCCGGGGCGCTTCTTATTTGCGCGACCTTCTCCCAGCCCCATTCCTCACCACCCGCGACAATTGAGCTTTCTGCTCCATCCACCAGCACTTTCATTTATTCCTCTAAATCTAAGAATCAAAGAAAAATCACTGGTGACAAAGCTTTCTACACAAGATCTACGAGTACGGGTAAAAGACGAAAAACAACAATGAAAGACCCATCAATACCCAGAGCGCGGGCCGTACCTCCCTCACTCGCCCCGTGGTCAATTTGCAGAACGGGTAGAGAACAAAACCCGCGGTCATTCCGATTCCCACGTTGTACGTGAACGCCATGAGCGCGATCACACCGAACGCCGGAACCAGTTCGCTGACATCGTCAAAAGGAATGCGGGTGATCGGCGTCAGCATCAGCAGCCCCACGAAGATCAAGGCCGGTCCGTAAGCTTGCGGCGGCACCGCCGAGATAAATGGCGCAAAGAATAATGTGCCCATGAAACACAATGCCGTGACCACCGAGGTCAGCCCCGTTCGCCCGCCCGCTTCTACCCCGGTAGCGGATTCAATATAGGCTCCGGAAGTGGTGGTTCCGATGACTGCCGCAAATGTTGTCGCCAGCGCGTCCGCCATCATGGGCCGCTCAATCTGCGGCAAATTGCCGTCCTTGTCGAGGAATCCTGCCCGCGCCGACACCCCGATCAGCGTCCCCATCGTATCGACAAAGGCCATAATCAGGATGGTCAGCACGACCGGGAAGAAGCCCCAGCTCAAAAGATTGTGCAGAGAAAACTGAAAGAACAAGGGTCGAAGGCTGGGAGGCCGGCTGACCCATGCAGTTGGCGCGGGAGAGATTCGCATCACGAAGCTAAGAATCGCTGTGACCAGGATGCCGGTAAGAATCGCGGCCGGAAATCGCCGAATCGTGAGCACCGTAATGAGCAGAAACCCGAAGATCGCCAGCAAAACCGCAGGTGAAGTGAGATGCCCCGGACGCACCGGCGCGCCCGCAAATCCCAGCACCACGATTCCCGTTTGATTCAACCCGATGAAGGTGAGAAATAATCCAATCCCAACTGCGTAGCTGTAACGCAACGTCGTCGGAATTGCGTCCACCATCCATTGGCGGAGGCGGAGCAGCGTCATCAGCGTAAATAGCACGCCCGCCACAAAGACCGCGCCCAGTGCGCTCTGCCACGGGTAGCCCAGTACATGAACCACCGTGAACGCGATAAAAGCGTTTTCGCCCATGTAAGGCCCGATGGCGAACGGCCGGTTGGCATAGAAACCCATCAGCAGCGTTCCGAAAATACAGGTCAGAATGGTCGCGGTGAGCGACGCTCCCACCGGCATCCCCGCAGTCTTGAGGATGGCGGGATTGACCGCCACGATGTAGGACATCGTGAAGAATGTAGTCAGCCCGGCAACCACTTCGCGCCGGGCAGTCGTCTGGTGACGGGAGAGTTCAAAGAACTTTTCGAGCCAGCGGTTCAAAGCCCCCCCAGGGTGAGAAGGGAGCATTGTACATTCGCGTGTGATTGAGAACGAATTGCAGCCGTTCCCGCGCTGCGTTACCAGAAGAGGATATTAGGGAATGGCGCGACGTTCACAGGCTGCGGGAAAACTTGAAGAGCGCAAGGAAGGGAAGGGCACAAGTTTCAGAGGTTGCGGGAAAAAACTCGGCGTTGTGCACGAACGGGAAGGGCACGAGTTCCACTCGTGCCGCCACGTCGCGCAAAAGATTTGCTCTTCAGCTCTGGTGTGCGCCACTCTACACATTCTCGATGACCGCGCGAACTCGCTCCCCTCTATGTTCCTCTGTGCCCTCCTGGTTATCGCACTTCGCTTCGTGCTCCGCAGAATCAAAAGCGAGATCCACCCAGAAATACTGAGATTAGCCCGCGCGAATCTCCGCCAGGAACGCCGGATCGATATTTCCGCCGCTGATGACAGCGACATTGTTCCTGGTGCGCGGCAACTCCGAAGAATGGAACATAAAGGCGGCCACGCTAACTGCTCCGCTAGGTTCGGCAATGGTCTTCGGATTCGCGCTGAGGACGCGTGTGGCCTCGCGGATCTCGTCTTCCTTCACGCTCACGATTTCGTCCACATAGGCCCGAATGTGCTCGAAATTAACCTCCCCGATGCTCTGTGTGCGTAGCCCGTCGGCAAGCGTCTGTGTGACCTGCTCAGCAGCGAAGGTAACGATGTGGCCGGAGTGCAAGCTGGCCCGCGCATCGCCGGCCAGGTCCGGCTCCACACCGATCATGTTGATGGCGGGATTTGTCAGCTTGATCGCCGCCGAAACTCCGCTGATGAGTCCACCCCCGCCGACTGGCACCAGCACCGTCTCAACCTCAGGCATGTCCTCAAGAATCTCCAAACCCACCGTCCCTTGCCCGGCGATGATCTTTTCATCGTTGTACGGCGGGACAATCGCGTAGCCGTGCTCGGCGGCGAGTTGCTCGGCGCGCAACCGCCGCTCTTCGCTGCCCGGTCCCACCGTGATCACCTCGGCTCCCAGCGCCGCAGTCGATTCCAGCTTGTTCTTCGGAGCATTGCCCGGCATGACGATGACCGCCTTTACGCCCAGCGCCCGCGCCGCATACGCCACGCCCTGCCCATGATTTCCGCTGGAATAAGAGATCACGCCCCGGCGCCGCTCCTCCTCGCTGAGGGAGGCGACTTTGTTGTAGGCGCCACGCAGTTTGAATGCCCCGATCGGCTGCAGATTTTCAAGCTTAAGAAAAAGCCTGCGTTTCGCGGTAACGCCCGTCCACTCCAGCAAGGGAGTGCGGACGGCAATGCCGCGAAGCAAGGATTGAGCGGTGACGATGTCATGGAGCGAGACCATAGGCTATATTGTGAGAGTGCCTTGTCTCGTATTTTTTTGCAACCGGTGAACGGTGTGCATCATGATGCAGCGTGCTTGACATCATGATGTCATACGCATAGAATCAAGATGTGCGAACCACTCTCACCCTCGATGACGATGTAGCCAGCCTGCTCAACAAAGAAGTGCGCCGCTCCGGCGAATCTTTGAAGCAGGTCGTGAATCGCTTTCTACGCTTGGGGCTGACCGCCTCGAAGCAGCCCGCCCGGAAACCATTCCGTATCAAACCGTTGGATCTGGGCCTGCCACCCTTTGAAAAAGTGGAGGAATTGCTGGAATACCTGGAAGGATCGGATCATCGGTGATCGTCATCGATGCCAATCTACTGATCTACTCTTACGATTTTCATTCTGCCTCCCACAAGAAGAGCCTGGTCTGGCTGGAGGGCGTGTTTTCAGGGGTAGAACCAGTCGGCCTCCCATGGCAAAGCGTATCTGCATTTCTGCGCGTCATCACCAATTGGCGACTGTCGCGAACCCGGGTGACCGTGGAGCAAGCCGTGCAAATCGTGGAAGAGTGGCGGCAACAACCGAATGTCCAAATCCTTGCGCCCGGCGATGAGCACTGGTCCGTCTTGCGGCGAATGATCGTGGACGGGCGCGCGTCCGGCCCCCTGGTGAGCGATGCCCAGATCGCCGCGCTCACGATTGAGTATGGAGGCGTGCTCCACACAGCCGACCGGGACTTTGCCCGGTTTCCTGGGTTGCGGTGGAAGAACCCGCTGAGCTAAAGGGCATGGATTTCAGCGAATCCAGGGCGATTTTACGGCAGTGTGCTAGAGTGCTAAGAAGTAACACCTTGGAGCACGTAGCATGCCGGCGTCCTCTACGACCAGCCTGAAGCTCGATACTAATATAAAAAAGCGCATCCAGCGGCTCGCCTCTGTTTACCGCCGTTCGCCACACTGGGTGATGTGCGAAGCCATCCAGCAGTACGTGGAGCGCGAAGAGAAGCGCGAGCAATTCCGTCAGGACGCGCTCGCCGCCTGGACCCACTACCAGGCGACCGGTCTCCACGCGACCGCCGCGGAAGCCAATGCTTGGCTGGCCAAACTGGAGGCGGGTAAGAAAGCCAAGCCACCGAAATGCCACACCTGAAGTGGTCGCAACCCGCTCTGCTGGATGTGGCCCGTCTCCATGACTTTCTAGCTCCTAAGAGCCAGGATTCAGCTAAGCGCGCCGTTAAGGCGATCCGGCAGGGTGTAAAAGGGCTCGGGAAGCATCCGGAAATTGGCCGTCCGGTAGAAGAGTTGCCGCCGGAATTTCGCGAGTGGGTGATTGAATTCGGAAGTGGGGCCTACGTCGCCCTCTATCATTTCGACGGGAAAGAGATCGTGATTTTGGCAGTCCGCCATGGCCGCGAAGCCGGATATTGAGCTGCTTGTCCTAAATCTTGCCGCTTGCGCGGCTGTAATCTATAAGTTACAATCGACACAGCATGGAAATTCGCCGCTATCTGACCATATCGGGCAGAGACATATTCGGCGAATGGCTGTCAGAACTGAAAGACGCTCGGACGAAGGCCAAAGTCGCGACCCGGATTGATCGACTCTCGGCAGGGAACTTCGGCGACTGCAAGGCGCTGCGGGGCGGTCTGTTCGAGCTGCGCATCGACTGGGGTCCGGGCTATCGCGCCTATTACGCGCTGGTCGGAAAAGCTTGCGTCTTGCTTCTTTGTGGAGGTGACAAACGCAAGCAGGCATCCGACATCAAACACGCGCTGAAGTATCTCAAAGACTACAGGGAAAGGGCACTATGAAACGCAAGGCGAGTATCTCCCACGATGAAGCGACGGTTCGTGAACTGCGCGAAAATCCTGAATTCGCTGCCGAGTATCTCCGAGCTGCCTTGGAAGATGACGACGAGCCCAGCGTGCTTCTGATCGCCCTGCGCCGCATCGCCGAAGCGCGGGGCGGTATAGCAAAGGTCGCCAAGGCTGCTGGCATCGAGCGTGAGAGCCTGTACCGCGCCCTGTCGGCTCGCGGCAACCCCCGGCTTTCGACGCTGGTTGCCGTGACCAAAGCGGTGGGGTTGAAGCTCACGGTGGAAGCGGCGGGTTAAGACCGCGCAGCCGCTCTTGCAAGGGAGGACTCGCTCCAGATGGACCACGCGGGAACACGGCTGACACTCCGACCCCTCTGCGTTCTCGGCGTCTCGGCGGTGGAGAGTCTTCAAATCTCCAATATCACCGGCATAATCAGCGGCCGCCGCTGGGTTTGGCGCGAGATGTAGCGCTTCAGATCGGTGCGGATCTTTTCCTTGATCACGCCGTAGTCGGCTTTCTCTTCTGCGCTGGAGGCATCAAGCGTCTCCATCACGATTTCGCGGGCGCGCTCGATGATGCCGTTCTCTCCCGGAGCGAAGCCCCGCGTCACAATTTCCGCCCCGGATTCCACCCGTCCCGTAAGCTTGTTGATGGCGATGATCGGCATTACGAATCCGTCTTCGCTCAAATGCCGCCGGTCTTTGATGACCAGATCTTCGACCACATCCGTGCGCGATCCGGAATCGATGCAGACCCGCCCCACATTTACTCGGCCCGCTTTGCGCGCGCCGTGTTCGTCGATTTCGAGCACGTCCCCACTCTCAATCAGCATCACGTTGCCCACCGCGCCGCGCATCGTGCCCGCCAGTTCGGCATGAAGTTTAAGCTGGCGGTATTCGCCGTGGATGGGAACGAAATATTTCGGCCGCACCAGGTTGATGATCAGCTTCAGCTCTTCCTGGCTGGCGTGTCCGCTGACGTGCACCGGCGGATAAGATCCATCGTCATAAACAACGAACGCTTCGCGGCGGAAGAGATGGTCGACCATCCGGTAAATGGCTTTTTCGTTGCCGGGAATGATGCGCGAAGAGAGAACGACGGTATCGCCTTTTTCTATTTTGGCGTGCTTGTGATTATCCACCGCCGCGCGCGAGAGCGCCGACATCGGCTCCCCCTGCGTGCCGCTGATCAGCACGCATACTTTCTCCGGCGGGAAGTTTTTCATCTCCCCGGGGTGGATGAGCATGCCCTCGGGAATCTCGACATAACCGAGATCCTCTGCGATCTCCGACGAACTGTTCATCGAGCGGCCGATAAAGCAAATTTTGCGCCCGTGTTCCCACGCCATGTCGACGGAGAGCTTGATGCGGTGAATCGAGGACGAGAAACAGGAGATAAATAAGCGGCGCTTGGTGCGTACGAAAATTTCTTCAAACTTGCGGTGAACAGCACGCTCGCTGGGCGTGTAGCCCTTGCGCTCGACGTTGGTAGAATCCTGCAGCAAAACCAGCACGCCTTCCTTGCCATACTCGGCAAAGCTATGCAGATCAAAAAGGTGGTTGTCCGTGGGCGTCGGATCGACCTTGAAGTCGCCGGTGTGCAGCACCACGCCCAGTGGCGTGTGGATCGCCAGTGCGACGCATTCGACCAGGCTGTGCGTCACCTGCAGCGGATGGATCGTGAAGGGACCAACCTTGAAGCGCTCCCCCGCGCGCATTTCGCGCAGGTCCGAATCGTCAAGAAGTTGATGTTCCTCGAGCTTGTCTTCAACGTAAGCGAGCGTGAACTCGGTGCCCCAGACCGGCACGTTCAATTCGCTGAGAATCCAGGGCAGTCCGCCGATGTGGTCCTCGTGCCCGTGCGTCAGGATGATGCCGCGTACGTGCGCGCGATTTTCGAGCAGGTAGGAAATGTCAGGCACCACGATGTCAACGCCTAGCAGCTCAGTCTCAGGGAACATCAGGCCGGCATCGACCACGATAATGTCATCGCCATAGCGGATGGCCATGCAGTTCATACCGAACTCGCCCATTCCGCCCAGCGGAATAATGTGAAGTTTTCCTGTTGGCATTCTTAGAGTCGATGCTAGCACACCGCGTAGTGACGGGGCTTGCCCTGTCTTGCATTGGGCGACGCCATGGGTGCGGCCAGACGCGTCTCCACTGCAAAGTACTATGTCGTTACTGTGCTCCAAAAATAGGGCTCTGAAAGGGCCCGGCTTCAGCCGGGCCGCACTGACCCGCAAAGAGATTGGGGCTTTAGCCCCTGCGGGAGACGGCTGCATATTCACAATGGATTTTGGATTTTTGAAACCCGCTCTACAAAGTACTATGGCGTTCATCCCGCTGATAAACTCAATACCATAGATGGCGAACCAAAGAAAATCATGGCTGCGGCGTCGCACCGAAGATGCGATCCGCAGCGGCCTGACGCGCGCCTACCAAACGGTGAAGGTCGATCCCGAGCGCTTTTTGTTTCAACTCCGTGCTGCCTATGGTTTGCCCATCGTCACTTTCCGCGGCGTGTATTCAGTCGAGATATCCAGGCTCGACGATGTCGCCGAATCGGTGATTCGCAGCGGCATGAAGCTGGCAGCTGCGGAAGGAGCGGGATTTGGCCTCGGCGGGATTCTCACGATCATGCCGGATCTGGGCATTCTTTCGGCGATCACCATGCGCACCATTCAGAAGCTCAGCCTCATCTACGGATTCGAAATGAACACCGATGACGAAATCGCCGAGCTCTGGATCGCCGCCGCCAGCGCTGCCGGCATCGACATCAGCCGCGAGCTGCTGGAAAAAGAAGTCGTGAATCGCTTTGTGCCAAGAGTCATCGAACGCATTGCGGCCCGCGCGAGCACGGAAGTCGTAGAGAAGTGGGCAGGCCGCCTCATTCCGATTGCCAGTTCCGCCATTGGATGTGCCCTGAATTACTACTTCGTGCGCGCCTGGGGTCGGCGCGCGCTGGCGCATTTTCGAAAGAAACATTTGGCAGCCCGGACGCGGTTCGCAGCCGAGCAGCAAACTTTATCAGCTCAGCCGTCCGAGCCGCTGCTCTCCTGACGCGGAGCTGAAATTACTGGATACGCAGCTGCGGCGGTTCAGACAAGTTGATCCAGTACAAGTGTTTCAAACCCCTCTACCCGCCTAAAGACTGGATCGTTCGTGATAAGACCTGCAGCCTGCGAGTATGCGGCGGTGGCGGCCTGCAGCGCATCGGGAGTTTGCAGGCGATGAAGAGCGCGAATCCGCGCCGCCAGGTCCGCGATCTCCAGATTGGGCGCAATCCACTCCAGGTTGGGGTAGGTTGAAAGCAAGCCATAGAAGTCATTTGCTCGCTGTTCGTCGCCTTCGCGATAGGGCAGCACCAGCAGTTCCATCATCGTTATTGTGGATGTGACCGATTTGGACTCCGGCCGTTCTAGCCAGGAAAAAATTGGATCCGTGTATGCGAGATATTTCGGGTTGGATTCCAATTGATAAATGAAGACACTGGTGTCCAGAGCGATTCGGCGGTGACGCCGGAGAAAGGCGCGGAGCCGCTCTACTCCCAACTCTGGCGTTCCCTTTGTAGATAATTCTTTGGGTATTTACCGCCAGCTAATCCACGAATCGCAGCATGATAAGACTTTGGTTTTTGCAGGACCAGCACTGTGCCGCCCCGAACAACCACCAGAATCTTGTCGCCCGGTTTTAGGCCAAGCGCTTCGCGAGCCTCTCGCGGAATGACAATCTGGTTCTTGGTCGAAAGAGTTGCTTCCGTCATCGCTTTATATTATAACATAAAGTAAAGTGACGAGCCCTGCCATCAAAATCGATGGTTCCTGTTACCGTAGCCAATCTTCCAGTTCGATCCCGCGCTCAGTTTTCTCATCGCGATACTTCACGATTACCGGCGTGTAGAGTGAAAGATTCCACTCAGACTTACCTTTGCCTTTGCTCACAGCCCTCGAGCCTGGGACTACGACGGCGTTTTCGGGCACTTCGAGCGGATGTTCCGGCGTGGCGCGATAGATTTCCCCGCGTACCAGGTCATAGAGCGGAGTCGATCGGGTCAGAATCGTTCCCGCGCCCAACACGGCGCGCGCCCGCACCAGCGTTCCCTCGTATATGCCGCAGTTGCCCCCGATCAGGACATCGTCTTCGATAATTACCGGCGCGGCGTTAATGGGTTCGAGCACGCCTCCCACTTGCGCCGCGGCGCTCAGGTGGACCCGCTTACCAACCTGCGCGCAGGAGCCGACCAGCGCGTGCGAATCGATCATCGTGCCCTCGTCAACATAGGCTCCAACGTTGATGAACATGGGCGGCATGCAAACCACCGAAGGCGCAACGTAGGCGCCTTCACGGATGCTCGAGCCCCCGGGAACCATGCGCACGCGGTCAGCGAGCGTAAGACGGCGAGCTGGGAAAGTGTCTTTATCGATAAAGGAGAGTACGTCTCCGTCCGACATCTGCTGTAATTCGCCAAGACGGAATCCGAGCAAGATTCCTTGCTTGACCCAGGCATTAACGACCCAGTTTCCGCCAACTTTCTCAGCGGCTCGAATCACGCCGCGAGTCAGAGC
>JBAQJU010000111.1:0-21072 GCA_049300475.1 Terriglobales bacterium
CACCCGCATCGAAGCTATCGCTTCATCATGTCGATATTTCGGATCGCGCCCTGCACCGAACTCACTACGGACCGGTTCGTCTTTCCGTTCGCCACCGGACCATCCTCCGGAATCGTTGTCAGGTAACCCCAGGAGCCGAGGTAGGAGTCAAATGACTCGTAAACGTTAAGAAGAAACTCCCATCCGAATTTGGGCTTCTTGGGATTAACAGCGGTGGCAGCGGTAACCAATATTGCCTGCTCGCCGCTGAAACAGTTGCAGGCGGAATCAATAATGCTGTCCGCCAGCAAGTAGGTCTGTCCGCCAGTAACGGGAAGGTTGGACACCGGGAGAACACTCCCCCGGAAGCCAACCAGAGCGCCGTCAGAAAAGCCGCAGAGGGAAGCAACGTGAATCCCAGCCGCATAGGGTTGCGCAATAGCGAACGTTTCGTAATCGCAATACTGGGTGACGCCGTCGCTACTCAAAAACCCTAACGTCACCTGGGCAAACGCAGCGCTGCATCCCAACACCAAAAGAACGGTTACCGCCAAACATGTTGCACGTTTCATCGCGAGGTTCTCCTTTCCCCGAATGGGGGCTTCCCGGTAGCTTGGTCCTTGTAAGTGAAGCACATGCCGATGGACCGGTTTAAACGGATCCATCTCTGTCTTCTTATTCTCAATACAGGAACACATCTGGACAAAATCATCTCCGAGCACGGGTCCGACATGGACTACAGCGAATAGACTAAGCCGCTCTCCCATGCGTTACCGCCAGCGCCAGTGCGGGGGAATCATCGTGGCAGCCGTGCGCGTTGTCAACAGAAAAAAACACGCTCTTGCGGAGAAACCGGTGAAGAGCGCATCGCTATGACAAAGAATTGCCGCTTGTGTGCAGAAAGCGGTGCGTCAGCAACGCTGACCATAGGAATTGTGGCGGCTGCCCGCCTCCAGATTCGCGGCTACGCTACTTGACTAATACGTGCGATCCGATGGCGCAGTTCAGCCCGGCCAAGCTGGCCTTCGGGACTGAGGCGGTTGGAAGCAGCACGATCTTGCCGGTGCACCTGACCAATGGTGGCCAGAAACCTTCCTGTGAGAGAGAGTGCCCGGAGACGGAATCGAACCGTCACGTCCTGTTACGGACCCGGGATTTTAAGTCCCGTGCGTCTGCCAGTTTCGCCATCCGGGCGTGTGATTATCTACTGCATCATACAAGACCTCGCCGTAAACAACCCCGCGGCACCGCGCTCGCCTCCTGGGTTCGCCCTTAAGGAGAGTTCCCTGGCATGGCGCGAAGCGTTTCGCGGTCACGGTACTACGGCAAGCCGTCATAGCAGGCCATGGAGTTGTCGGTCGGCGGGTTTGCTGGCGGCGTGGTCCAGTGGGGATTCGTGTAGTCGACAAAGTCGCTCATATCGCTGGTATTGGCCCAGCCGTCGCGGGCGGTCAAGGGTTGCAGGTTAAAGCGTTTTTCGACGAACTTAACCCTTGCCGTGTAATCGCTTTGAGCATCGGCGATACATTGCGCGAAGGTGGGATCGGCAACGATGTTTCCCGTGTTCCCAAATCGGCTCATGAAACCGGCGACAGCGGAGGCGTAGGTGTATCCGAGCGGTCCCGAGGACGCCTCGCCCTCGGCGCGGCCAGCCGGCACAGAAAGAATCACGCGGTCACAGCCACCAGCTGCTGGCGGCGACGATGCTCATTCGTCTCGTCGCACTCGGGACAGGTTACTCGGTAGGGAATCATACCGATGAACTTACCCACACTTACTTCGGTAGCGAACCATTCAAATGAACTTCCTATTCTGCATTTTTGCTGGCTATTGGTTGTGCCTTACCCCGGAAACCGAATAGAATCGTGCGTTCGTTAGGCAGTAACTTCTTAGTATTTCCGTTTTAGTGTCAGTCCCACACTCTCGTAATCCCGAATGAACTTCCAATTGCGCGTCAATACAGCAATTGCTGTATTTTTGCTGGTAACAATCCAGTAGAAATTCCGCGTGCCGCTCGAGGCACCAGTTCTCTCTGGATCATTCCTGAAACGCAATGGAGGTTCGTTTTGCAAGTCTGTTCCCGTGTGATCCCCAGTTCTCCTGCCAAGAAATTCTCTTTCATCCCGGCTGGCGTCAAGAATTCATCCATCTTCCAATATCTGGTTCGTTACACTGCGGTGGGCTACGATCCTGGCAACCGTCGCTCTGGCGCACTCATTCAAGGCAGTGAGCCTCGGCCAACCGTCCTCCCTGCCCAACCAAACGCAGTGAATCGACACAAAGCAAGAGCTGGGCGCGACTTGCAAATCAAAAATAATCTTGCTCTGGGTTCTTCGCATGCAACTTTTCACAAGTTTCAGGGTTCCATATACTTGGGAATCAAACTGCAGGAGGAAATCTTGAAAGATTTTTACAGATCAGTTCGCTCCGGCTTCGCCGGAAAAACTGTTTTATTCCTGGTGCTGTTCACATGGGCGGGACTGGCGTGTGCTCAAAGGGGCGCCATGTCGCCGAACCAGGATGAATCCGATGGCGTCAGCGTTGGCGGGAACTGGCTCGAGTTCCACTCCACTGACAAAATGACGGGTGCCAAGCGAGTGCGCTTTGAGTTGCAGGCGAACAACTATTTCCGCGAGGATCCGAATTATAAGCCGCGCGCCAATCTGTATTGCGATAACGGCAAACTCAAGCTGGCGGACTTCAATCCAGGAGTCAGACTGCCTCCGCCCAACCGCCCCGGCTTCTGGGGACAACCGCAACTGGAAGTCGAGGTCCGAGTGGACGACGCCCACTATCACAAGGGTTGGAACTGGCTGCGCGGGCATTTCCTCTCCATGGATAAGGAGACGACGCGTGGGCTGCTGTCAGCGCAGATTTTCAATATTGCCTTGCCTACGCGCAGCGGGCGGCAGATTGCGGAATTCTCCCCGGCGGGATTGGATTTCGGCCGGGTGAAAGAAGCTTGCGACCTGACGCCCAAGAAGCCCAGCAAAGACTGATCCTCCGCGCTGGAGTCAACGTTCGGGGAGGCGAATTGCCCTCCCCGAAACTCTCTTCTATTCGAAATCTTCCTCAGAGAAGGCGACGGCAACTCGTTTTACAGCTCCCATCGAGATTGCGTTCGCCCATTCGCGGCCACTGATTTCTCCCTTGTTATCTATTAGTTCCCGTGCCTATGACTCACAGCTCACTGTGACCTGCGGCACTGCCTTTGACGCTCTCCGAAGCAGAAGATGAGAAGTAATCGTGGTTTCGGGGGTGCCTGATGAAGAAAGTTCTTATCCTGGGAGCCGCGGGCCGGGACTTCCATAATTTTAACGTCGTCTTCCGCGACAATCTGGACTACCACGTGGTGGCATTCACAGCCGCCCAGATTCCCGATATTGCCGGCCGGCTGTATCCGCGTGAACTCGCCGGGCGCTTCTATCCGGAAGGCATCCCCATTTTCGAAGAGAAGGACCTGGAGCAGATCATCGCCGAAGAGCAAGTCGACACGGTGGTTTTCTCTTACAGCGACGTTTCCTATCCCACGCTCATGCACCTGGCCTCGCGCGTGGTAGCCGCGGGAGCGGATTTCTGGCTGCTCGGCACCGAACACACCCAGATCAAGTCGACGGTCCCAGTGGTTTCCGTTTGCGCGACGCGCACGGGTTGCGGCAAGAGTCCGGTTTCGCGCCTCGTAGCGGCGAAGCTGCGGGAACAGGGCCACAAGCCGGTGGTAATTCGCCATCCCATGCCATACGGAGATCTGGCCGCGCAGGCCGTACAGCGTTTCGCCACACTCCAGGACCTCGACCTGCAGCAGTGCACCATCGAAGAGCGCGAAGAGTACGAGCCGCACATCCAGCTCGGCACCGTCGTCTACGCGGGGGTCGACTACGAAAAGATCTTGCGGCAGGCCGAGAAAGAAGCCGACGTCATCCTATGGGACGGCGGCAACAACGACACTCCGTTCTACGCATCCGATCTGGAAATTGTGGTCGTCGATCCACACCGCCCGGGCCACGAGTTGGCTTATTTCCCCGGCGAAGTGAATCTCCGCCGCGCCGGTGTTGTCGTCATCAACAAAGTAGACACGGCCGCCCTGCGCGACATCGAGACGGTGCGGCAAAACATCAGGCTCGCCAATCCCAAAGCGGCGGTGATTGAAATGGCGTGCCGGGTATCGGTGCCTTCTCCGGAACTGATCAAGGGCCAGCGTGTTCTGGTGGTGGAGGATGGTCCCACCCTTACCCACGGCGAAATGCCTTACGGCGCCGGAGTAGTGGCGGCGCGGCAATGCGGCGCGGCCAGGTTGGTGGACCCTCGGCCCTTTGCCGTCGGTTCCATTCGCGGCGTGTACGAGAAGTATGGCCATCTGACGAGTCTTCTTCCGGCAATGGGTTACAGCGCCATGCAGCGCCACGAACTGGAAGAGACGATCCAATTAACTCCCTGCGACCTGGTGGTAATCGCTACCCCGATTGATCTGGCGCGGGTAATCAAGATTGACAAACCGGCGCTGCGGGTTACGTACGAGGTTGAAGAACTGACCAAGCCGGGCCTGGCAGACAAACTGGCCATCCTGATCCAGCGGCACGAGCACGCGCTGGTGTGATGCAAGACATCGCGAGGTAAACCATGAACGGGAAAGATTTTCTCTCGATCAAAGATTTTTCGCCCTCCGAGATCCAATACCTTTTAGTTCTGGGCCGCCAAGTAAAGGCCCATCCGACAACCTACAGCCAGGCCCTGCACCGCAAAACACTGGCGATGATCTTCGAAAAGCCGTCGCTGCGCACACGCGTCAGCTTCGACATTGGAATTCAGCAGCTCGGCGGTTTTTCTCTTTACCTTTCACCTGCCGAAATCAATCTCGGCAAGCGGGAATCCCTCTACGACGTGGCCAAGAATCTGGAGCGGATGGTGCAGGGGATCATGATCCGAACCTTCGCGCACGAGATCGTGGAGCAGATGGCGGAATATGCCAGCATCCCCGTGATCAATGGACTCACCGACTACAGCCATCCCTGCCAGGCCCTGGCCGACTATCTGACTATCTGGGAAGCCAAGGGCGGCATTGACGGCTTGAAGGTGGCATTCGTCGGCGACGGAAATAACGTGGCGCACTCGCTGATGTTTGCGGGCGCACAGCTGGGAGCGCACGTCTGGGTAGCAACTCCGCCCGGATACGAACCCAAAGCCGAGGCCATCCGCTGGGCAACCGAGCGCAGCCGCGAAACAGGCGGAACGTGCACGGTCACGAACGATCCGCGCGAAGCGATCCTTGCCGCCGATGTCGTCTATACCGACGTCTGGGCCAGCATGGGACAGGAGTCGGAAAAAGACAAGCGGAAGAGCATATTTGGGCCATATCAGGTCAATAAAGCTCTGTTCCGTCACGCTCAGCGCGATGCAATCTTCCTGCACTGCCTGCCCGCCCATCGCGGCGATGAAGTAACTGCGGACGTGATCGATTCCCCGCGCTCGCTGGTATTTCAGCAAGCAGAAAACCGCCTGCACGCGCAAAAGGCCATCATGCTCGAACTGATGAAGGGAGAATTCGTGAAGCTGCCGGACCTCGCTGAATTGCGCGAACTGGCGCATGTGTAAAGAACCATCGATAGAACGTGCCCCAGGTTCGCGCCCGTTCTTTGGGCGCTAACCTGGGTGACAGCTACGTGAGTCTTATGAAGACCATACTCCTGGCCGTGGGCGGCAACTCCCTGATTCGCGCAGGCGAAAAGGGGACCATGGCGGAGCAGTTGTCCAACGCCCGCCGCACCGCGCGTGAAATTGCCGGCCTGATCCGCGACGGCTATCGTATCGTCCTCACCCACGGAAACGGTCCGCAAGTAGGAGCGGCACTGCTTCGGTCCGAAGCCGGAGCAAGCCAGGTCCCCGGGCTGCCACTCGACGTGTGCGATGCGTCCACCCAGGGTGAAATCGGCTACATTCTCGAGCAGTCGCTGGAGTCGGAATTGCAGTCGGCGGGCGTGCACGTCCCCATCATCAGCGTACTGACACAGAGCGTAATTTCGCTGGATGACCCGGCGATGAAGCATCCCAACAAGCCAGTCGGCCCGTTTTACTCGCGTGCGGAAGCGGAGGAGCGCAAGCGCCAACTGGGGTGGGAAATCGTCGAGGATGCGGCTCGCGGCTACCGGCGCGTCGTACCTTCGCCTGAGCCGATCGAGATCGTCGAACTCGAGGTCATTCGCCAGTTGGTCGATCACGGAGTCCTGGTAATTGCCTGCGGAGGCGGCGGCATTCCCATCGCCCGCCAAGGTGGCCGGCCAATCGGCGTAGAAGCCGTAATCGACAAGGACCGCGCCTCGGCACTGCTGGCATCGCGCCTCGGAGTCGACTTGTTTGTCATCTCCACTGACACGGATTACGTTTACCTCGATTACAGGAAGCCCGCGCAGCGCCCGCTCCACGAGGTGCGCGCCTCCGATCTGGAACGCTACCTGGCAGCCGGACACTTCGCGCCGGGAAGTATGGGTCCGAAGATTGAGTCGGTCTTGCGCTTTCTGCGGGAAGGCGGCAAGCAAGCCATCATCGCCTCTGCCGAGAACCTGCGACGAGCCGTAGCCGGCGGTACAGGCACCCACATGTTCCCAGACCAGACGCAACCGGACGTCGAGTCCGATGCGCACGTTGACATTGGCATTGACATTGCAATTCCCGCCGGAGGACGCTGACCTATGCCGCAGCCAAGCATCGTGACTCACCCTCTCGACCGGCCAGAATCGCCCCAGGCTAGCTCACCCAGGGACGCCAAGCCGAAGCACGTCATCGAGTCCCAGCAATTCACGGTTCCATTGCTGATGGAGCTCTTCGACCGTTCGCGCCTCATGGAGCGGGTGGTAGCCCGTGGCGGCACCCTCGACTACCAAAACCGCATCATGGCCACGCTCTTCTATGCTCCTTCGACGCGGACGCGCTTTTCGTTCGAGGCCGCGATGTTTCGCCTGGGCGGGCGCGTGTTATCGACCGAGCAGGCCAGCGCGTTCTCCTCCGAGATCAAGGAAGAACAAGTCGAGGATTCCATCCGGATCCTGTCCGGATACAGCGATGTGATCGTGATCCGCCACCATGCGGCCGATGGCGCCCGGCGCGCCGCGCAGGTTTCCACCGTGCCTGTGATCAACGCCGGCGATGGCAACGGCGGCCAGCACCCGACCCAGGCCCTGCTCGACCTCTACACGATCTATCGCGAGCGGCCCATCAACGGCCTCAGCGTCGCCATTATCGGCGAACTCGATAAGGGACGCACGGCGCGTTCCCTCGCTTATCTGTTAGCCAAATTCGAACGAATCAAAATATTCTTCGTGAGTCCTCCGGAATTGCAGATGAAACCCGATATTCTGGAGTATCTCGAGGAGCATGATGTGCGCTACGAACTGGAATCGGACCTGAAGCGCGTGATTGGCGAGGTCAACGTGGTTTACCAGACACGTATCCATCCGGAGCGGGTTCTTGACCGCGACCGCGGCAACCTGCACCGTTTTGTAATCGATTCGGCGCTGCTCCAACGAATGAAGCCCGACGCCCTGATCATGCACCCTCTGCCGCGCACGGCTGAGCTCGACAAATCGGTCGACGACGATCCCAGGGCGCTCTATTTTCGTCAGGCCAGGAACGGCCTGTACGTGCGCATGGCGCTGCTGACCATGCTCCTGGAAGGAAATTAACCGGACTTTTTGAGTGGTTTAACCGAAAGGAACCTATGAACGTGCACGACCACGACCTTCGCACTCATGATTTTGTGGAACTTGAAAATCTTTATGGCGCTCATAACTACAATCCGCTGGATGTAGTGATCGAGCGGGCCGATGGCGTTTGGCTCTACGACGTTGAGGGCCGGCGGTACCTCGACTGCCTGGCCGCATATTCCGCGGTCAATCAGGGGCATTGCCATCCCAAGCTCCTCCGCACACTGACGGAGCAGGCGGAAAAAGTCACCTTGACCTCGCGAGCATTTCGCAACGAGCAACTCCCGCTGCTCTATCAGGATCTCCACAAGTTGACTGGCTTCGACATGGCTCTGCCGATGAATTCCGGAGCCGAAGCGGTGGAGACCGCGCTGAAGACCGCGCGCAAATGGGGCTACAAGGTTAAAGGCATTCCTGAAGGCCAAGCCGAGATCATCGTATGCGCCAACAATTTCCACGGCCGGACTATCTCCATCGTCGGCTTTTCAACCGATGAGCAATATCGCGACGGCTTCGGCCCATTCACGCCGGGCTTCAAGGTGATCCCGTTCGGCGACGCGGCCGCGCTCCGTGAAGCGATTACGCCCAACACCTGCGCTTTTCTGGTCGAGCCCATTCAAGGCGAAGCTGGCATCGTAATTCCGCCCGCGGGCTTCCTGAAAGAGGCTGCGGAAATCTGCGCGCAGAATCGCGTCCTTCTGATGCTGGACGAAATCCAATCCGGGCTCGGGCGCACCGGCAAGCTCTTCGCCTACATGCACGAAGACATCACGCCCGACGTGCTTATCGTCGGCAAAGCTCTGGCGGGAGGCTTCTATCCAGTCTCAGCCGTGCTCGCGTCGAAAGAAATACTGGGCGTTTACCAACCCGGCGACCACGGCAGCACTTTCGGCGGCAACCCACTGGGATGCGCCTTGGCCCGCACCGCACTCCGAGTGCTCATCGAAGAAAAGCTGGTGGAACGCTCGGCGGAACTGGGCGCATACTTCCTGGGTTTGTTGCAAACTCTTAGCTCCCCGAACCTGAGAGAGGTTCGCGGAAAAGGCCTCTGGATCGGTATCGAGCTACATGGCCCGGCGCGCCCCTATTGCGAGGCACTGAAGGAAGAGGGCATCCTCTGCAAAGAAACCCATGACAGAGTGATTCGCATCGCGCCTCCGCTGGTCATCACCCGCGAGGAGATCGATTGGGCCTTCCCCCGCATCGAGCACGTGATCCAAGGCAAATCGTAGCGCCGCCGTCCATTCTGTCACCCTGAGCGGAGCAGGCCGATACGCGAAGCGAATCGGCCTGCGGAGTCGAAGGGCCCCTATTCACCGGACCCGACCGTTGTGTGCCTGGCGCTGAAACTGGCTCCCTATCCATTTGACTTCCCTGCCCTGCATCCCCCACCATTCTCGCGAATCCAATGATGAGTCACCGGAGCGTGCATGAAGGTCGGCATCACCTGTTATCCAACCTACGGCGGCAGCGGCATTGTCGCCACCGAACTCGGACTTGAGCTCGCCCGCCGCGGCCATGAGATTCATTTCATCTCCTATTCGCAGCCCATTCGACTGACCGGACCCGAGCCCAACATCCACTATCACGAGGTCGAGGTCACGCGCTATCCCCTGTTTGAGTTTCCTCCCTATGACCTCGCCCTGGCCACGAGAATGGCCGAGGTCTCACAGCTTTACGAACTCGATCTGTTGCATGTGCATTACGCGATCCCGCACTCTGTGAGCGCCATGCTGGCCAGGCAGATGCTGGCCGCGACTCCGCCACGCCGCCATTTGCCGTTCGTAACCACCCTGCATGGAACCGATATCACGCTGGTTGGACTCGACCGTTCTTATCTGCCGATCACGCGTTTTTCCATCGAGCAGAGCGACGGCGTCACGGCAGTCTCGCAGTACCTGCGCAACCGCACTCTGAACATGTTCGATATCAAAAACAACATCGTCGTCATCCCCAACTTCGTCAACTGCGACGAATACCTGCGCAAGCCGGAATGGCTGGCCAAGCGCACCGAATACGCTGCCGACGACGAACGCCTGCTCGTGCACCTCTCCAACTTCCGGCCCGTGAAGCGCGTCCTGGATGTGATCGAGATCTTCGACCGCGTGCGTAAGAAAATGCCCGCCAAGCTGCTTCTGATTGGCGATGGCCCCGACCGCTCCCAGGCCGAGTGGCTGGCCGTGCAAAAAGGCATTCATGAGCACGTGTGTTTTCTAGGCAAACAGGATCAGATTCGGGAGAAACTCGCCATGTGCGACGTCCTGCTCATGCCCAGCGAACTGGAATCTTTCGGACTAGCAGCCCTCGAGGGGATGGCGTGCGAAGTGGTTCCGATCGCCACCCGCTCCGGCGGCGTCCCCGAAGTCATCGAGCACGGCGTTACCGGATTCATGGCCGATGTCGGCGACGTGGAAACCATGGCGCGCTATGCGATCGATCTGCTCAGCGACGAGTCCGCTCTCCGTGCCATGGGAAAGCGGGCACGCGCCGTGTGCCGCGAGAAATTCTGCACCACCAGGATTATTCCGCTTTACGAAGAGTTTTACCGAACGGTGCTGGCGAAAGCGCCGGAGTCGTCATCAATTCTTCTGGATTCGGCAAGATAGGCAGCCGCAGCCGGATCAGCGTCCCGCCACCTTCGCGGCCATCGATCATCATCTTCGCGGCATCGCCGTAGAGCACTTTCAGGCGCTCGGCAACGTTGGCCATGCCGATCCCCGCCCCGGCAATGGCGTCCTGCGCGATCAGTTGCGTCGAGCCCATGCCCACTCCATCGTCTTCCACTTCGATCACCAGCCGCGACTTGATCAACCGGCTGCGCAGCGTAATGCTGCCGCCTTCGACTTTGGGAGCAAGCCCGTGCTTGATCGAATTTTCCACCAGCGGCTGCAAGATCATGCTCGGAACCATGGCTTCGAGCGACGCGGGATCGAGTTCTTTAATTACTCTCAGCTTGTCCCGTCCAAAACGAACGACCTCAATATCAAGGTAGTTATCGATGAACGCCACTTCCTCGTGCAGGGGAACAAACGAGTCGGTACTGTTCAACAGGCGGCGAAGAATCGTCGCCAGCTTCAGGATCATCTCGCGCGCGGTATCCGGATCGAAGCGCACCAGCGATGAAATCGAGTTCAGGGTATTGAACAGAAAGTGCGGGTTGATCTGGTTCTGCAATGCCGCCATGCGCGCCTGCAGCAACAGTCGTTCCTGCTCTTCCAGTTTCAACTCGATGCGCACATTGTTGAAGATCTTCAACTCCGTGCCCACGGCCACGATCACGGTGAGGTAAATCGCGCTCTCCACCCACAGGTTTTCGCTCTCCAGACTAAAAATGGAGTGGGGCAAATAGCGCCAGATCTCGGTCTGCAGAAAGCGCAGCCCCACGATTGTCACGAAGAAGGTAACTTGCCAGTCAAACACGCGTGGCCGAGGCAGGTTACGCCGGATCCACCGGTAAATGCTCAAATCGATAAAAGGTGAGAACGACCAGATGTCTTCCTGCTCGGGCGCGAACCGGCGCAATTGTCCCGCCACAATGCCCGCAAATACGTTCAGCGGCAGGCTCGCCCATTCGCCGTGCAGCACCGCCGGCAAGGCAACCAGTGCGCCCCCCACACCTCCCGACAGGCGTCCGCCGATCACGCCCAGCAGTAGCGCAGTTTCCAGCGACAAATCACCCGACAGAAAGCTCCTGACGCTGTAGCGGATCCACACGCCAAGTGCAATCGGAAGCGCCATCCAGAACGCCAGGTAAATTTTCTGTTTGGTCTCTCGATGTTCCTGGAAGAGAAGCTTCTTGAATTCCTTCGACCGACCGAGCACGGTCGACACCGTGGCGGCAACGCCCAACTTGATCAGAAGATGAATGAGTATCAGCCGCGGTTCCAGCATGAAGCTATTGCCCTCGAGGAATCCTCCGCGCCTTCACGATCAAGTGCCGAACCCGATTGCCTCTTGCCTCAGATGACCGGATGGCCCAATCACCTGATTGTAGCCGCCGCCTCGCGCAAAAGCTGTTCAACGTTGACATTGCTGCCCGCTGGAATTCCGCCCTGCGCAAAATCGCGGCTGCCGCCCCCGCGGCCTCCCACTGACGACAATACTTGTTTGAGTAGCGCTCCCATGTCGGCGCTCCCGCCCGGCGATTGGGCAAAAACCAGTCCCGGTGGATCCAGGGTGCTCGCCACCAGCGCGATCGCCGGCACGCCCGTTCGCGTAGCCTTCTGCGCGAACAGTTTGGCGAAGTTGATATCGCGATCGGAAAACGATTTCCTAATCACAGCCCGGCCGTTACTTTCTCTGTGTTCTGTTAGCGCAGCCGCAGCCATCGCTCCTGCCAGTTGTTCGAGCGCCTCATCCCGTTCCCGGCGCAGCGTCTTTTCGCCTTCGAAACTCTTCCGAATCATCGCCGGCACATCGCCGAACTGGGAGGAGAAAAGAGCGGCCGCTTCCGTCAAGGTCGCGTAGTCGCGCCGCGCGCCGCGTAAGGCCCGCCCGCCGCAGACGAACTCCACTCGTATGCCCTGCCGCGTTTTCTCGGTCTTGCGCAGCAGAATCGATCCGATCTGTCCGGTGGAATTCACGTGCGTTCCGCCGCACGCCGACAAATCGAAATCGGCAACTTCGATCAGCCGTAACTCGTCGCGCTCCGCGGGCGGCAACTTTCGTAATCCCAAGGTTTCCGCTTCGGCGCGCGAAACGTAGCGAACCCGCACCGGACGGTTTTCAAAAATGATTTCATTGGCACGTTTCTCGGCTCCAATTACCTGTGCCGGAGTGATTGACCCTGTTGCCAAATCAATCGAACAGTAATCGTCGCCCATGTGGAAGGAGACGGTTGGCATCTCGTAGAGTTCGATAAACGCCGCCGAGAGCACATGCTGGCCCGTATGCTGCTGCATGTGGTCCCGCCGCCGTTCGGCATCAATGCTGCCATGCACTGTGGCTCCGGCAGTCGGCGGCTTGGCGGGCGCTTCCAGATAGTGAACGACTCGCCCGTCCGCTGTGTCGGCAACCTCGACAATGCGCAGCCGTTCATTTTCTCCGAGCGTGATCCATCCCGTATCGTGAACCTGTCCACCGCTGGTCGGGTAAAAGGCCGTTTCGCGAAGGATCACCGCCGGCCGCGATCCCCCCGCCGAAGCAGGGGCTTCCTCAACCGCGGAGTCAAACTCAAGCAGATCAGGCTGGTCGTAATAGAGACGTTTCGTCATGAGGACGCCAAGCTGACGATTAGGACAGCGCACCGGGCAAAACAAAAGCCAGGCACCGGCGACCACTGCACACGAAAGAGCCCGTTACCGTTGCTTCCTTCCGGACCTGGCGGGGTTGGCGGGAAAACGTCGCGCGGAACCGATGCCTGACCCTACATCTTATCAAGAGATCAGCGATCTTCGGAATCCTGCTTCCAGGTTTTTTGCACCGCAGAGTTTCTGGTTTCCCGATCTGATACTTTGTTTTCGACGGTGCCCCATTCAAGCCCTCTTTTGGCTTGAGTGGGGCTTCCCCAACGCATAGTCTCGCCTCATGCCATGGGGACTGCAACGATTTCAGGAGACCGGCCACAGCCATTTCGTCACATTTTCCTGTCATCACCGGCAACAGTTGCTCACCGCCGACTCCGGAAAACGAATCTTTGAGCGAGCGCTGGAGCGTGTGCGCCGCAGTTTCGGACTCCAGGTTTACGCCTATGTGGTCATGCCGGAGCATATTCACTTACTGGTCGGCGAACCCGACCGCGGTCTGCTCGCCGATGCTCTCAAGTCGCTGAAGCAAGGCGTGTCGCGGCGCTTGGTCGGCGAGGCGGGTGCCCCATTCAAGCCCGGTGTTGGCTTGAGTGGGGACTCTAGTACTTAGACCGCGAGATTACTACCACAAGCGCCGGGAGTGTAGCGCCGGCACCTTGCCGGCGGTTCCGAGGGCGCCTCGCCCTCGGCGCGGCCAGCCGGCATAGAAAGAATTATGCGGTCACAGCACTAGTGGGGACTTCTCCCAGCATTTCTGGCAAAAACGTTACTACGATTTCAACGTCCGCAACTATCGCCAGTTTGTCGAGAAACTCCGTTACATCCATCGAAACCCGGTCAAGCGCGGGTTATGCGAACGTCCGGAAGATTGGGAATGGAGCAGCTTTCGTCAATACGCGACCGGCTGCGATGGACGAGTGGAGATTGAGTGCGGGTGGACGGCAAGAAGGCGCGAGCGAGCGGCAGGCACACTTTGTCCGGCTCTCGAATTGTCCCACTCAAGCCAAAAGATGGCTTGAATGGGCCACCAGCCGGATTGTGGAGAGAGCTAAGAATTGAGCATGGAGAACTAGCGGGGTGCCCCATTCAATCGCGCCTTTTGCGATTGAGTGGGCGCCTTCGATCCCTCCCCGCACCTCGCGGGGTACTAAGAATCTTACAATTCTGTACGTACACAAGGAAAGTTCCCCAATATCTCAGCAAAACCTCCTTGACTTAGCCGACAAAAAGTCCAACCCTGGAAGAAGGGCGCACAAACCGCTCAGCACGATTAGCTCTTTGAAAAAAGGATTTGAAAACAGAAAACATTGCTGGCACGGGCAGCCCAACCCCGCAAGCGGCCAAGGTAGATCAAAAACCCGCGGATTGGAGCATAACTCCTTATTCCGGAATACCTTACCAGCAGGTCTCTATTCCTGAATACTTTGCAGCCTAACACCGGAGGGAGGCGCCGTTTTCGACCGTTAACTCCAACGCCCTCAAGACTTTGCCTCTAAGTCTCGATCCCTCAAGATTTTGGCGGGCATAAAATCGCAAAATTGCCGAAAATCGAACTTAACTCGAACTCAGCAAAAGACTTGCTGTAACTAAGTTCAAGTCTATATTTTCGAATACTTTGCGAGCTAACTTACTCTAAGTGTATGATTCCATTATACTGCGGTAAGAGGGGGGAGGGGGGTACCCGGATACATCTTCTACCGCACAACCAGCACTTCACGAATATTGTCGCGCGCCAAGAAGAATTTGATCGAAGCAAAATCGCGGAAGAGATTTTCAATATGCCGATTGTTGAAGACCCGCTGCAGGCGCGGAGACTGTTTTTCGTGGGGATGTCCAGGCAGTGCGAACTTGATCTCCTGCATATCCAGGGTGTCGGCGCCGGTGATGTGATAGCGATAGCAGGTTGAATCGGGTCCGGCATCGCGCGTGTGAAAGAAAGCCAGCAACAAGCTGCCCGGCTTCATCACCGACCAGAGCCGGTCAATCGTCGGCTTCACCAGGCTCTCTTCCATGTAGTCGGGCAGATTCCAGCAGAGCACGATGTCAAACTGCCCGTTCCCATAGACCAGGTTTTCATCCAGAAATTTCTTGATGTCAATCCGAGCGTTGCCCAACTCGTCCGGAATGCGCAGGGTTGGATCAAGCGACGAACGCAACAGATCTTCGCTGTAATTCTTGTGCCCTTTGCCGGTGAAGAAGCGGATGTTGGTGGCCGAGGTCGCGCCCACGTCGAGCACGCACAAGCCCTCCTGCGAATTCAATACCCGCGAGATCTCCCCGACACCGCTCGACCGGCGGCTCAATTTCTGCGGAGGTTCGGACGCCGCAGTCTGATTCGAAGAGCTCCGAAAGAATTTCATCAGGTTGTCTGCAACAGAAGCCATCAGAAAACTGCAACCGGCCTTTTGATCAGACCGTCACTTCCTAGGAAGACGTGGTTCCCTTTCCCGATTCTTTTTGAATATCGACTTTGCCTTTCAAGAAGGCGCCTTCTTCAATCGCGATTCGCTGCGTGGTCACGTCGCCCGTCACGATCGCCGACTTGCGCAGATCCAGCCGGTCGGAAGCAGTCATGCTCCCGTCCACCTTGCCCTGGACCACGATGCACTTGGCAGTGACGTTGGCCTTCACTTTTCCATTCGGTCCCACCGTCAGACTGTGGTTTCGCAAGTCAATGCTGCCCTCGACTTCACCATCCACGTACAGGTCCTCAGACCCGGATACTTCTCCCTTGATTACGACCGACTTGCCGATATTGGCAAGTTCCTTCGTCTCCGGAGAATCCATCGATTGCCCTCATTTCCTCGCGCCTGCCGCATCGCGAATCCAATGATTGTAAATCATCCGCCCGTCCGCAGCCCGCATCTGTCAATGGAAATAGCTCTTTTTCACAAACATGTGGCGTAGCCAAAACGGACTCGAAAGCAACGTTTGATTTGCTACCATCGTCTAATCGGAGTGAATTTACCTCATCCCGTCACGCCAACCGCTCGTGCCGCCTGGCGCGCGATGCTTTGTCTATGCCTGCTCGGTGGGACCTGTTTCGCTCAGTCGCCATCGGGTTCGCCTCAATCCGCTCCCGCTCAGCTTGATCCCGTTGCCCTGGTACGCAAAGCGGCTCAGAATGAACTCAATGCCTCCGCCGCCGAGCACTTCATGTTTCGCGGTGTCAAGACAACCCCCAAGGGATCCACGACCAGAATTTACGTCGAGACCAAGGACGCCACGGCAGGAATGGTGATCGCCAACGACGGCAAACCTCTGACACCCGAGCAACGCCAAGCCGAACAGGCGCGACTGGAGCGATTCGTCAACAACCCCGATGAATTGCGCAAAAAGCGCGCCCAGGAGCATGAAAACGCGGAACGAACCATCCGCATCATGCGTGCGCTTCCGGATGCTTTTTTGTATACCTACGCGGGCGAGGAAACGGGGTCGCCGGGCATCGGGAAGGTTGGTGATCCTCTCGTCAAACTGGCGTTCCGGCCGAATCCTTACTATCAACCGCCCTCGCATGTTGAAGAGGTTCTCACGGGCATGCAAGGACATGTTCTTGTGGACGCGGTGCACTACCGTATTGCCAGCATTGACGGCACGCTCTTCAAGACGGTTGGCTTCGGCTGGGGAATTCTCGGGCGCCTGAACGCGGGAGGTCACTTCATCGTTCATCAGCAGGACGCCGGGGATAATTCCTGGGAAATTTCAAGAATGACCGTGAACTTCACCGGCAAAATCCTGCTGGTGAAAAATCTCTTCATCCAGTACACGGAGGTGTACAGCGGCTTCAAACGGGTCTCGTCCGACTTGACCTTTGCCGAGGCGATCGAACTTCTGAAGAAAGAAGAATCGGTTATGGCCGAAAACCTTCCTGACGGTACTCTCCCCCAAAAACCATGAGCGCTGGTTAAGCCTTTCCGGCGCGTAAAGTTTCTTCGCGTACGGTGAATTTCTGCACCAGGTCCTCACGTATCTGATAACCAGTTCCTGGAGCATTGCTGATAGCAATCATGCCGTCTGGCCGAACTTCCACTTCTGGCTCAATGATGTCCTGCTTCCAGTATCGCTTCGAGGCCGAAACGTCTCCCGGCAGACGGAAGCCTTCGAGCGTCGATAACGCGATGTTGTGGGCGCGGCCCACGCCTGATTCGAGCATCCCGCCACACCACACCGGCACGCCGTGCCGCTGCGCGACAGCATGGACTTTCTTTGCTTCCGTGAATCCGCCGACGCGCCCAACCTTTATGTTGATGATGCGGCAGGCGCCGGTCTCCAGCGCAAAGTCGGCATCGCGCGCATTGTGAATCGATTCGTCGAGACAGATCGAGGTCTCGATCGCCTGCTGCAGGCGCGCATGCAAATAGATTTCATCGTCCCACAAAGGCTGCTCGATCATGAGCAGTTTGAAGGCATCGAACTTGCGCAAATGTTCAACCTGGTCCAGCGTGTAGGCGGAATTCGCGTCCACACTGAGCAGAATATCGGCCCAGCGCGCGCGAACTTTTTCCAGAACATTCAAGTCCCATCCCGGTTTGACCTTGATCTTGATTCGCCGGTAGCCGGCCGCCAATTCGGTCTCAATCTTCTGCAGAAGTTGCTCGGCTGAGTCCTGAATGCCGATCGAAACTCCACACGCAATTTCCGGTCGCGAACCCCCGAGCAGTTTCCAAAGCGGTTCCTGTTTTAGCCGGGCCTCCGCATCCCAAACGGCATTCTCGAGTCCCCCCTTTGCCATCCGATGACCGCGCACTCTGGCGAAAAGCGCTGGACAATCGAGCCCGGAACGTACTTCTCCCTGCAACAGCGCCGGAGCCAGGTAGTGCGTGATGGTCGGCCACGCTGTCTCGATCCATTCCGGACTGTAGAACGGATCTTCGCCGGCCACGCATTCCCCCCACCCGCGGACGCCCTCCGACTCGACATTTACCAGGAGAATGCGCCGGCTGTAAACGCGGCCAAAGCTCGTTTCAAAAAAATGCACGAGTGGCATATGAATTTCACGGAGAGTTACCGAGAGGATTTTCATGATTTACTTGTCACTTGCCTCATCCCATGACCCGAGCAGAAAGCGCCCGTCTCCGCGCTCATTGCGTTCGTATCCAAGTACCGACAATCCGTTCGCGAATGCTCGCGTAAATTGCTCGCGATTCCTCTCTTGTACTGCCAGGGCTCGCTCGCGGGTCTCTTCCGTCGCTTTCCAGTCGTAGATTTCTGCCGGTACATCAATGCGGGCTTGCGCCTCGAATGTTGGCCGCTGTCCGTTCCCGAGCACCATTTCCACGCGCCGCGATTTCATCCACCATTCTGCGACCAGGCGATCCGACGGCAGGCCGCCCTGCAAGGGAGACGATGTTAGTCCGTATTGGTTCATGGTGTATCGCCGCGCAATGGCGCCCAGCTTCTCGATATTCAGATATGCGTTCTTGATTTCCAGTGGATCGAACGTCCACTCCATCAGCCCGATTCCTCGCGCCAGGGCGTCTTCACGCTGATAAAGCTTCAGCCGGCGCCCAAGGCCGGCATTGCGATAGTCATGGCGAACCGCGAGCATCTGCGAGTGCAGGTACGAATGGCCGTGGCGGATTCCCGGAAGCGCGAGCGCAAACGCAATCAGATTATTTCCCTCGAACGCCCCCATCACCTGTCCGCCAATCTTCGATGCCACCACAAACATACGGACCGGAACCAGTTCGGCGTCCGAGAAGTTCCACACTTCTTTCTGGAGCGCAAAAGCTGCCTGCATCTCCTCCAGCGACTGGCATTTGCGAATGGAAAAGTTTTGCGCGCCCATCTTGTCCAGAGTCGCCTTGCTACCGATCGTCTCGTGCACCTTGCTTTCGGTCACACGCGTTTTTCCCGTCGCTTGGATTGCTGCCACAGATCTTCGAGTTCATCCATCGAGGCCTGTTCCGGCCCGCGTTCGCTGGCCCGCAAGCGCTCTTCCATCCATTGAAAGCGGCGTTTGAACTTGCGATTTGTTTTGCGCAACGCCGACTCGGGATCAAGCGACAGGTAGCGCGCAATGTTGACCAGAACGAAAAACAAATCGCCGACCTCGTCCTCCAAACGCTCGTGCAGTTCGGGCGAAACCTGCGGCTTGCCCGACCCGGCAATTCCGGTCCCGGGCGGGCCAATGCCAATTCCGGTGCTGGGTGCGCCTTTCAGCGCTTCCCGCAACTCCGCCGTCTCTTCGGCGAGCTTTTCGAACAGCCCTCCAATCTCCGCCCAGTCAAAGCCCACGCGAGCGGCACGCGAGCTGAGTTTATGCGCTTCCAACAAAGCAGGGATGCGAGAGGAAATGCCCGCCAGCACTGAGGTCGCATCATCGGAGACTTCGGCCTTCCCTTCACCGTTCGCGTCTTCTCTGATTGCTTCCAGCCGTTTCTTTTTCTCTTTTTCCTGCGCCTTCAGCGCCTCCCAGTTTCGCAACACGGCAGCGGAAGTATCGGCCTTCACATCGCCAAACACGTGAGGGTGTCGGTCAACGAGTTTGGTGGAAAGCCGATCGAGCACATCGTCGATTGAAAAATGACCTTCCTCCTGCGCCATCTCGGAATAGAAGAGCACCTGCAAGAGCAGATCTCCGAGCTCGCCGGTCAATTCGGGCCAGTCGCGATTATCGATCGCTTCCAGAACCTCGTAGGCTTCTTCCAGGGTATAGGGCTTGATGGAATCAAACGTCTGCTCGCGGTCCCAGGGACATCCGTCGGGAGCCCGCAGCCGCGCCATGATTTGAACCGCCCGCTCAAAACGCTCGCCAGTGGTGGGCATGACTGTTCAATTTAAATGAGAGTGACTCGGGGAGCAACGTCGAGGCTTAGCGAAATGAGCGCACGAGCAAATCAGTCTCGTCCGAGATGATCGCATCCACATCCCATTCACTCATCCGCCGCATTTCGTCCCCGCGATTTACAGTCCACACCATGACCTTCTTTCCGTCAGCGTGGGCCTGCTCGACCAGTTTCGGATCCGCCCAGTCAACTCGGGGAATCAGCCACGCGATCGGCGGACTTTTGGGTGGGGTCTTATTTCCCTCGTCCCACAGAAACCCCAGTGGAACGGTCGTGTCGACAGCGTGAACCGCGCTCAACGCTTCGGCGAGAAACGACGACACAACGTACCCCTTTATCGGTGGATGCTCACGCAAGGCTGCAATCAGTTGTTGCTCCAAGCCCGTAACTTTTAATTCAATGTCAAGAAATGCCCGGCTCGAAAATTGCTCCAGGATTTGTTCCAACGTGGGCAGAGCTAGAACTTGTGCAAGAGTATTTTCGATTTCCAGACTGCGGGTCATGGGGTCATGGCAGATCACGGCGTCACCATCCGCTGAGCGGCGCACATCGAACTCAAAGCCATCGCAGCCGTGCCGCAGGCTCAGTTCGAACGATGCCAGCGTATTTTCCGGAATGTGACGGGAGGCGCGCGCGCCCCGGTGGCCAAGCAGAAGAGGTCGATTCATTCAGCTCAGGGTAATACCTTTTGCCCGTGCGGCGACGCGCCCGTGTGGTGACGGGGCTGCGCCCCGTAGCGGCGGGGCAGAGCCCCGCCACCACACGTTGAGAAAAGGGTGAAACAAGAATCCGCTTTTCTCAGCGCATTCCGCATCTCGGCAGTGGCAAGCGGCAGCCAGGTCAATCCAGATCGAAATCGCGGATCGGCTTCCCCGTGTCCGGCGTCTCTTTCGCTTTCTTCACCGCCTCCTGGAATTTCTTCTCCAGCAGCTCCGAAGCATGTTTCTGCGCCTCTACCGACTGGCGAAAGATGGAGTCGCGCCGGCCGTCCTGCTCCTTCATGGCGCGCGCCGCTTCTTCCATATCCTGGAAAGTTCTGGGCTTCACCGGCGCAGTGTGTGCAATCACCGATTGCATCGCCGTGTCGATCTTCATCACCGCCCCGCAGCAGGGGCAGGTCACCTCGAAATTGGATTCTCGTTTCGCCACACGCGCATCATACCGCAATCCGCGTCAGCGCGGCTTAAGCTGAATGGGCAAAATGTGGAAGACGTAGAGCATCTCCCAGCCGAGCAGGATGATCGCCACAACCACGATCAGAATCGCCAGCAGTTCGCCAAAGTTCAGGCCGGTTTTGTGAGCGTCGAAGCGGCGCGCTCCCAGGCTGAGAATGTTGAGCGTGGCAAACCCGAAAACCAGGAC
>JBAQJU010000112.1:0-6032 GCA_049300475.1 Terriglobales bacterium
GCTGCTCTTGTTGGGCCTGTGGACGAGACTCGCGTCCATTCCGCTGCTGATTGTGATCTCGACCGCGATCGCCACTACAAAAATTCCCGAGCTGTTTCGCGCTCATCAGGGCTTCTGGTACATGGCCAGCGATGGGCGCACGGATTTTGCCATGTTCTGCTGCCTGGTTTTTCTCATCCTTGAGGGGGCGGGAGTTGGTCTTTCGGCGCAAAGCTGGCCGCACAAACCACCACACAAAAAAAAGATCGCTGATGGGTGCAGACCCGGCAGGATTACCGAGCACGTTTCATGACGCTGTTCGATTACGTCTGAATGTCTCGCGCCCCAATCGCGCGCCTAAGCCCCTCAGCGGCCCGTCCCAGTAAGCGATACCGTGCTCTGGCCGGCTGCAACATTGTCCGTGATCGTCAACGTACCTGTGCGAGCGCCCTTCACCGTCGGCGCAAAGGTAACCGAGATCGTACAACTCAACGTCGCCGACAAGGTCGCAGGACAATTGTTGACCTGCGAGAACTCACCAGAATTTGCCCCAACAATGGCAATGCCGCTGATGATCAACGTCGTCTGCCCGGTATTGGTCAGCTGAACGGGCAACGTCACACTGGTGTTCACGGGCACGGTCTCAAAGCCCAGGCGAGCGGGATTGAATTGCGCCACCGGATCGATGACGGTGCCGGTCAGACTGACGTGCTGCGGGCTGCCGACGGCATTGTCTGTGATGTTGAGCGTTGCTGTCAGCGTACCCACCGCGTTGGCAAGGAAGGTGACGGCGATCGTGCAACTCTTCCCGGTCTTCAAGGGCGTCCCACAGTGGTTCGCGAACGTATAGGCAGCGGCATTCGCTGTGCCGGGCGTAATGCTCGCGCCGCTAACGGTGACTGCCGAGGTGCCCACGTTCGTCAGCGTTACTGACGCGGTGTGCGAGGTGTTCAGATTAACGGTGCGGAAATCCAGAGGCGACGGAGAGACATTAAGTCCCCCCACCGTGAGGGTAAAGTTCTGCTGGGCGGTGGTTACGACATTGGTGGCCGAAAGAACGAGCGGGAATGTTCCGCCCACACTCGGCGTCCCTGAGAGCGAGCCGGTGCCATTTCCATGGTCGACGAAGGTAACGCCCGGAGGCAATGTGCCCGATTTGGAGATGCTCGGAGCGGGAAAGCCGGTTGTCGTCACCGTGAACGAGTTCGGCACTCCATAGGCAAACGTCGCTTTGTTCGCGCTCGTGATGCTAGGCGCCTGTTGCAAAACGATGGTAAAGGCCTGCATCGCCGACGGATTAATTCCGTTTTGCGCGGTGAAGGTGATGCCAAAGTCGCCGCCCACCAGAACCATGGGCGTTCCGCGCAGCGTGCCGGTGCCGTTCCCATTGTCAACGAAGGTCAGGCCGTTCGGCAGATTGCCCGTCTCCTTGATGCTCGGGGCTGGAACTCCGCTGGTGGTCACCATGAAGGAACCGGAAACTCCGATCGTGAAGGTCGCGCTGTTCGCGCTGGTGAAAGCGGGAGGCACGTCCGCCACCACCGTGTAATTGGCGGTTGCGGAATTCACATTCAGGGCCGAGTCTTCTACGTTCACGGTGAACGAATGGGGTCCGGGCGTGCTGGTGTCGAAAGCGGTGCCCGATGGGACGGGTCCGCTGCAGGTAGTGACTGTCAGATAGGGTCCGTTGACGCCGCCATTTACATTGGAATTGTTGACCGCGGCGCAAGAGTAAGACGACGCCTGATTGCTTCCCTGCACATACACGCCGCCATTTGCCGGCGAAGTGATGCTGGCGGTTGGCATTTCATTGGGCGTATTGTAGGTTGCCAGCCAGCACGAATTCACGCCTCCGCTGCCGCCTTTGGCGCCGCCGCTCGTATCCGGATTGAAAGCGAACGAACTGATCTGGTTGCTCTGGAAGAGCGGAGGATCGTTGTTCGGATAAGGAGTGCAAGGGTGCACCGAATCGGGACCCTCGCCTCTCAGAAAGCCCACGCCCGGCAGTGTGGTTCCCATCGGGAAGGGTGTCGTGTAGTTGAAGCTGTTTGAAAAATCTGGTTCCGGCAGATTTTCCGGAAAGTTGAAAGCGAACTCGGTGCCGAGCGTTGCGTCAAAAGGATTCCCATTCGAGGCACAGGGTCCGCTGGGCGGGCATGTGAGTTCGAACATCACCGGCTGGTCTATGTTCGGACCACCGACGTTCGCATACACAAAGCAATGCGCCCCGCTGAAATTCGGGTTCTTATTCACGATGGCATCGCAGGTGGCTTGATTCGTGATTGGGATCGCGGTCGTCACCGCATCGACAGGGTTTCCGCTATTCAGGATCGCGTTGTAGTTGTAGCCGCTGTTGGGGTTGTCTGGCGTGAAGCCGCCGTTGTAATTGAAGTCGGTCGTCGTTCCCGTCATGATCGGCTGCGTCTGGGATTGCCCCTGTTGAGAAAATACCCAGCTCAGAATGTCCTGATTGTCGTCGCCGCCACCCGTACCGCCGGTGAAGCCGACCCAGGCCGTGTTGGCCTCGGTCGGGCCGATCGTGCTCATGTCAAACTGCACGCCAGCCGGGAACAAGTCGTTGCCATCCAGGATCACGTCGAGGCAGGGTAGCGGAACATTATCTTCCCCCAAGCAGTTGGTTTGCGCAGCGGTGGGTTGCAGCGTGTAGGCAACCGTCACTGCGTGGATGTTCCCGTCCGCCAGGTATATCCCTCCCGGCAGGCTGCCGTTGACCGCAATCGTACAGGGGCTGAGATCGATGCAGTTCGCGCCCGTCCCATTGCTCTCGATAGAAACGCTATTTGGGCCTGGATAATTCGATCCGTTGTCATAGGTTTTGAAAGCGACCGCCACGCTGTTGGTGATACCACCAGTTGCGGGAGCACAAGCGCCAGTTAGATCCTCAGCGAATCCCATGGAGCAGCCGCCATTGCCCAAAGCACCTGTTCCCGCAGTCGAATTTTGAATTACGAACGCAATGCCGTCCGCGGTGTACGTGCTGGGGTCGCTCAGCTGAAACGTGAACGTAGTCGAGAAAGGAGCGGTGACCGGTTGCTGCGTGTTGTACCAGGCAGAGCCCGCCTGACCGGTCTGATTCGGGGTGAGCTGGAGAACGTTAGCTGGTGTCGCGACACCGGTATCGCTCGAACCGCTGTATCCGGAGAAAGCTACCTCAAATTGCGTACTGCTTAGGCCACCCGCTAGTACGGGAAAGGCAAGCCCGTTGAAGAAGGTCGAGTTGGCAAAGCCGGATAGGATAATTGGCTCGTCAGCCACGAACGAGTTTGATGCAGTAAAAGTAACAAAGCCGCCGCTGCCGGACCACCCGGTGATCGTCGCAGCGGCGCCCGGAGTTGGAAAGCCGGCACTGCCATTGGGCGTCAGGCAGCTTTGATTCGAAGTGAAATCAGGGGAATAGGTGGGGGACGTGGGACAGCCCTGCGCCCATGCGATTGGACTTGCAGCAGTGACGGCCAAAGCCACGATCGCGGCCAGCATCATCCATTTCATTTTTGTGAGCTTCATAATTCCCCCTCATTCCGCTTGCCGTTTCAGCGATCTCCCACACAGCCTTAAAGTGAACCTCGCCGCCGAGCGTGATCCTGACAAACCTGACCGTCCGCCAGGGTAGGGGTACGCAAATTCTTGCGCTGCGTTCCCTCCTAAAAGCATGGATCGGATGAAACCAATCGCCAGGTCGACTCTATTCGGAAGGCTCGACAGTCGCGTGAGGGGAGGCGGGGCGTACTGCAATCCTTGGATGGAACTGGAAAGCCTACTCAGCCTGTTATCCCCACCCCGGGGACCCCATCAAAAGACACTCTGCCAAGCCTACCGATTCTGCTATCGACAGCCGCGCCTGTCAAGGGTTTCCATGGGTTAGTTATCCCTTCCCGGCCTGCGCCCCGCGCGCGGATTCCTCATACATGGCCTTCAAATCCGAGCGCTGCAGCAACTTCTCTGCGCCCGCCTCTTTTTTCATGGTATCCAGTGTTCGCACCACCCACTGGTAGTTGTCCTTGGCGTCCGCGCGGTTGCCGGAATCCCGTGCGATGGTCGCCAAAAGGTAATGCGCTCTTGCACTTAGCGCCTGTTGGCCGAGTTTGTCGGAGCGCAGGAGCGCGCGCTCCAACTCCTGGCGGGCATGGGTATTGTCATGACTTTGCATCATGGCCTCCGCCATGAAAATCGAGCACTCCACCGAAGAGTATTTCAAGCTCGAATCATCCGCCTGCTGGATCAGCGACCGAAGGGTTGGAATGACCTGCCGCCCATTTTTTTCGGCCACCTGGACCTTGGCCACGGCGATTTTCGCCAGCAGAACGCGCTCTCCTTCTTTGCTGCGGACGGCGGCCTGCAATGCCTGATCGTAGAGCGAATGGGCGGCCTTGTAATTGCTCTGATAGAAAAGCGCATCCCCTTCAAACCCTAACGTCTGCGCAACCAGGCCGTCATTTTTCAGTTCGCGAGAGAGGCTTAGCGCTTCCTCCAGAGAACTCCTGGCTTCATCACCGCGCCCGGCAAGGATGAGCGCATCCCCATAGCCACCGAGAATCTCGGCCATCCAGAAAGTTCTGTCCTTGAGATCGCGGAAGGTCTTGAGCGCATCCTGCTTGGCGTTGACGGCGGCGCCGAACCGTCCCTGGTAATCAAACACGCCGCCCAAACCGTAGGACTCGAGAGCCGCGCCATGCGGGTCGTTTATGCTGCGTCTCATGTCCAGCGCGCGCATATAGTAAGTAATCGCCTGATCGTACTGACCCATACTCGCCAGGGCTTGGCCCAGATTGTGCAGGGCATCGACGATATCTTGCGGCACCTTCGATTTCTGGCGCAGTTGCAGCACCTGCTGCAGATAAGTCAGGGCATCTTCGTACTGGCTTTTTTCGGAATACACACTTCCAATGTTGTTCAGGCAGATCGCCTGCAGACTTTCATTGCCGATGTCGCGCTCCAGGTCCAGGGCTTCCTTGTACATCTTGAGCGCTCCATCGTGGTCGCCGCGGTCGTCGGACAAATTGCCCATGTCGATGAGAGTGTCGCCCAAGCCGCGCTTGTCGCCGATTTCGCGCCGGATCTGCAAAGCCTCCTGGAAGTTGGACATGGCATCTTTGCTCTTGCCCAGCGAGGCCTGCGCCCTGGCCATTTCGTTCAAACTGAAAGCCAGTCCGCTCTTTTGACCGATGCGGCGCCAGATGGCGAGCGCCTCCTGTTCGTTGCGCAGAACTTCCTCAGGCTTGCCCAACATCCGGTAAGCGACCGCCATCCGATGGAGGCTGGTAGCTTTTTGTTCCTGGTTGTCCACCTGCACAGCCAGGCTATAGGCGCGATTCAGAGTCTCAAGACTGGCTTGCGGATCGCCGCTCTTGATCTGGACGCGTCCGATGTCCAGAATCGCCTCGATGTCCTTGGGATTCGCGGAAAGGATCTTCTGGTAGTAGTCGCGCGCTTTCGCCAGATCGCCAGAATCCTCGTAGAGCTTGGCCAGCGCGGCCTTCACGTCCGAGTTGTCCGGTGAAACCCGGGCCAGATTTTCATACGCTTTTATCGCGTCGGGATAGTTCTTCATCACCTGCAACTCGATGGCAGAGATCAAATATTTCTCCGCCTCGGGAAGGTTCTCACTTAGCCCTACCGCCTTCTTGGCGGACTGTTCCGCTTCGCTGTCATAACCAAGATTGCTGTAGGTCTGTGCCAGCTTTGAAAATGCCAGAGCGAACGCGGGATCTTCCTTTGTGGCCTGCTCGAATTGCTTCTGCGCATCCAGGTTCTTCCCGTCGCGCTGCAGTCCGATGCCCTGGTTGTAGTCGCGCAACGCATCTACGGAGGTCGAGGTGGGTTGAAAGGAACTGGCCTTCAACTCCTTAAGTACATTTTCCGGCAGCGCAAGCGTCTGTCGAATGGAATCGGCCAGATGATCGATCGCAGCGGGAATTTCTTTCTCGCTGGGAGCATCCGCTTTCAGCGATACCGTGCGGTTGTTCTTAAGGTCTTGCAACGTGGCATCGATGCGAATCTGATCGCCGAACTTAGCGTATTGACCCCAAACCACG
>JBAQJU010000113.1:0-8888 GCA_049300475.1 Terriglobales bacterium
TACGCAGATCACCATGATCGGCTGTGAAGAAGGATGGACTTACATCGCCGAATGGACCGGGGTACCGCTCTCTTACATCCTGGACCGTGTTGGCGCCCTGCCCCAGGTGCGTTACGTTGTATACCGCTCGATCCAATCTGACTGGTGGGAAAGCATCGACATGGCCGACGCGTTCCATCCGCAAACGCTGCTCGCCCACCGCATGAACGGAAACGAACTTCCCGTGCCGTTCGGGGGTCCCGTCCGCCTGCGAGTCCCGCGGCAGCTCGGTTATAAGAGCGTGAAATACATCAATCGTCTGACTTTGACGGACAACCTCAAACCGTTCGGCAAGGGTCGGGGCGGTGCCAACGCTGATAGTGGCTATGCGTGGTATGCGGGCATCTGAATATAATTGGCGAGCTAGGACGAGGATGCATGATCGAGCTACGTCTGAAGCATTTTGTCAATGCTGAAATCAGGCGTGGGTGTTGAAAGTCGCTTAGTTGGAAAAACCACCATTAATTTTTAGGGAGGCTCTGCTCAAGTCCCCGGGGGCCCCCGTGCACCTTGTATAACCAGATCGGCGTTGTCAAGCACACTTCGGCGAAGGGGTGAGGTTGGGGTTGCTTTTGCCTTTCCTCTTCCCCAGTGTTTTTGTTGGTGCTGTTGCTGTTGCTCTTGCTGTTTCCGACCAAGGCTCGCCTGCTCAATCGTTCGGTGAGAACCGGTCCCACCAGCCATGTATTCGATCCCATCGTGCGGGACCACGATTTCCTCTTCAAACTCCCTCGCCCCTCGAGGGAGGCCGAGCGCCCATTCACTGTAGCGAGGATCGATTTCACCCCAGGTGCACGGTCAGGCTTACTCTGCATGCGAACCGGACTCGCGTAGTTCTCCGTATCCGAGTCCGCGAAAACCCACATCCACCACAACCGCACCGCCAGCTTGCGCCACCGCCACGGCGAGCGGTTCCTCTTCATGGCCAGCCGCCGACAGCATCGTCCCAACTCCGCATCCCCACGCACTGCAGTGTGCGCCGCTTCCACCAGCAATCCCCGCAACAGCCCGTTCCCTTGTTTCGTGATATGGTACGGCGCCGTGCCGTCTAGCGGTTCAACAACGACGCCTTTAGACGCTGAAGGCGGATACGCTGATTGCGAAACCACTCTGGCAACGGGCGCTTTCTCCGTTGGTGTTTGGATGTCTCCGTCAAAAAATCTTGACTTAAGTCCCGAAGCGAACGCAGGATGGATTGAAGCATTTAACTCCCTAGCAGGCTGCGGAAAAACTCAATATTGCGCTTGATTTTGGGTGGCGCAGCGGTTTACCGCTGCGATAACTGGCCTCTTTTCAATGCGGCTTCAGCCGCTGAGGTCACACTTTCGACCCGCGAAATAGTTTTTCAGCAGCCTGCTAGGCAGATGTTGAGCTCGTTTTTCTCCGCTAGTAATTGAGACTGGCGGAGAAAAAGAGAAATTGAGAAAGGCGGGGTCGGGCGCTTAACCCATTGTCCCGCAATACTTTACGTATAAATAATTATTTATCAATACTTTACGGGCGAGCTGCGCGAAGATATGCCAATTCTCCCATGCTAAATATAATGCACTCAATACTTTACATATAAGTTATTTTGGCTCAATACTTTGGAATGAAATGTTCGCTAAATCTATGATTTTAATATACCGGGGTAGGGGGGTATACCCCCAAGATTCGGAGTTCTGACACCCCTCCAGGTCTCCCGGAAGCTCGTTATCAAAATCAGATGGAAAGGAAACAATGCGAAACCACCTCGTCTGCGTTTGTATCGCTCTGTCGTTGGCCTGTTTCGCCGCCGCCCAGCAACCACTCCAGCAACCGGCAAAGAAGAATGCTGGCGAGGCTGGAAAGTCCTCGAATATGTCCGCCGAAGCGAAGCTCAAAGACTTGTTCGACTCGAAGATCAAGACTGAATGGGAGGCGCTGAAGAAGAAGGACTCCAAAACTTACGGCGCGCTGCTGGCCGACGATTACCAGGGCGTGGAAACCGATGGCAAGGGCGAACGCAACCGAATTCAGGCAATCGACGAAGTTCAGAGTGGCAACGTTTTCGACTACACGTTATGGGGATACAAATTTATTCCCTTGAATCCAGATGCGGCCTTCGTGATCTATGAAGTCACCATACAGTTCCCGCCCAAATCGGCGGTCCGCTACTCAAGGCTATACATCACCGAACTGTGGGTGAAGCGCAAAGGAGAATGGAAAGAGTTGCACTATCAGGAGACCCACGTCAAATAGGCGATCTGGCGTATCGGGAGTTGCTGCTACCTCGGTGCAGGCTGGAACAGGTCGACATCCTTGAACAGGGAACCGCTTATTCAAGCCGCCTAGTCGCAGTCGGGAGGCATCGCCATGATTGCCGATTCGGAATCGCATGGCGGTTTCTTCTTGGCGGGTTCGAGTAGCGGCGGCCGCCGGTAGCGCAGGACCCACAATCCCTCATTGTTGGCGAGATAAATCAGGCCATGGTTGCCGTCCGGGAGAAGACTGGTAACGCCATTAAATTCCTGCAAGGTTTTCGGATTTCGCGGGTCGCTCAGATCCAGCAATCGCACCGTTTCCGTAGGATGGGCGCTGCTGGTTAAAGTGCCTGGCTTCCTTTCTGGAGCTTCGGCGATGGCGACATCCGGGCTGACCATCTGCAGGTTGCCCGCAGTCGCCTTATTCAGTGCGGCCGTTCGCTTCAAAAGAAAGGGGAACTCTGGCTTGGTTACGTCGACAATCATGAAGCCCTGTTTCGAAGCCTGCTGCACGTACAAATAGCTTTTCCCATCGTCTTTTTGCAGCAACATCTGGTTGCCCGTAGCTTGCGGAAGGGCCAAGTGCCCAATCACCATCGCGGGCACATCAGTCGGCTTCGGCGGAGGTTGATCCTTGGCGCTTGCAAGCGCGAGGACAACCGGGAGAAGCGACAGGACCAAAATACGATTCCGCATTGCAGATTTACGAAAGGTCACCATGATTCACTCACCTGCGGGACTCGTGGAAGAGTCATTATCTAGAAGCGAACTATATCACCAAAGCGGCTCGCTCGGCGGGTTGCAAGACGGCTGATTGTTGCAAGCCAGGGTTGTTGCAGGCCATGGTCGTCGCAAGCCTGGGGCGTCCCGATGATGACCCAGGCTTGCGGTTGCCGCACATCGAGGATCACTGTTTAGCGTAGACACCTATGCAACCATTGGCGCTCTGCGTGGTACACTGCGCGCCCGCCTGCAACGGCACAAACGCGTGGTTCGTGCTGGGGTCAACGGCAACGCTGTGGGAATTGGAGCCGGTCGCAACGTTTTCCAGCCAGAGATTCGAGCCGGCATCGATGATCCCCATCACCGCTCCTGTGGGCATATCTCTCGCGGCCAGATAGTAGCGGTTGTCGCCCGGGTTATACCAGGTTTCGTCTACGCCACCAACGTTGTAGATGGTGGCGAGAATCTGTCCCGTCGTGCCGTTGATCACGTACTCGTTGGGCGGGAATGCCTCGCCATCATGATCCGCGCAGCCGACCAGGAAATTATCTCCCGGTCCCTGCGAGAGGCCGGTCGGCATGCAATCGGGTAAGGGGAAACTGTTGACCACGACCGGGCCATTCCCAGTGCCAAGTTGCATGTCGATTACGTCAACACTGCCAATATTGGTAACTCCAATGGAATTCTCATTGGTCTGCAGGAACATGCCCGAATTGGGATCGTACGCCATCCCGCCTAGCCCTGCTGGTGCAATCGCGCCCGCACAACCAGCTTGCGGCGTTGGAGATTGTTGACAGAACGCTCCCAACGGCAGGGTTGGGTTGGAGTAGTTGAGGAGTGGGCCGTGATGGCAGGGAATCGTATAGGAAGCGCCGCTCGGTGTCGTGCCGACGCCGGGAAGCAGTCCAGCATCAGCGCTCGAGCCCGAAACGCCACTGAACACCTGAGGATTCGACGGATCCGGACACGGAACATTGCCACCCAAGGTGTCGACCGGAGTGTTAGCGGTGAGGGGACTTCCCGGGCCTCCCACACCGTCATAGTAAATTTGTCCAAGAATGCAGCTGGGGGGATTAAACGAAGACCCGCCCTGCGGTATCACCCATGTTCCGGAGAACCCTTGAGACGGATAAGTTGGAAAATCCGTCGGATCACCGCTGATCTGCGAGGCCGCCGCGTAGGGACCGTACGGAGATGTAATGTCAATTGGCAAGCAGTGCTGCAATTGGAGGCTATCCGCTGGGTTCTTGGCAATGATATGCGACATATCGATATACGTCACGAAGGGCAATCCCGGATCACCATTGATGACCGAGAGTATCTGGTGCGTAGGATCGTAGGCCATTTCGTCAGCACGATCGTCGCCGCAATCCGCCGCCGAGCCCGCTTCGCCGTTCCAGGAGGCAATGCACCCTGAAATGCCTTGGGGACCGTCATAGTCCGCAGAAATGCCGGTAGGGATATTGGCAATCACCGTCGGCGGTGTTGGCGGATTAGTAGACAGGTTCATCGTGGTCAGGTCGAAAACCACCACGCTGGAACTGCCGTTACCCACAAAGAGGAACTTGCCGTCTGGCGTGGTCGTGTTGCCATCTGGCCCGGACATGGGATTCACACCATTGGCGCGGGCAGCGCAACACTGGGCACCCGGAAATCCTCCGAAGTTGCCATTGCCGCCGAACCCTGAGCCCAAGTGAAATGGAGGGTTCCTGCACCCGAACCGGGTGAAGTTTCCGAATACGTCGATCGTAGGTGGAATGCTGGGATCGCAGGGACTCGCTCCATTGCCCGCATCGGTCACGGCGTTGGATCCCTGGATTGCGTTCACCGCAATGTTTGTAGACGTATCTACCACCACCATCGCTAAGCCAATGCGGTCGGAAACATAATCCAGATAGTGACCCGAGGCGGCAGGATTAGGGGCGATCGTGCTTATGTCGAAGGAGTTGAATGGTCCTCCTGGTTCGCCGGTTGGGTTGTGTTCCGGCACAGTAACGATATCAATTACCCCGTAGCTGCCGTTCTGCGTGGTGCCGCAAACCGGGCAATTGGGCACCCCGCCGCAGCCGCTCATCAACACAAACAGCGCTGTCAGAAGAGAAGTAAGCAGAATCCTGGACCTCATCGTTATCCTCCTGCAACTTTCCTGCCGGAACCTTCGCAGGCAGCTTACGCTGCCGCACAGTCCCTTTTTGAATTTCCACCACCGAACTTCAACCAATGAACCTGCAAACTACAAATTCACTACCTTCAAAATGACATCACTCCTAGAACAGGAACTGCACGCGCTGCAGCACGACATAATAGTTTTGTGGCTCGGCGCCGATTGTGCTTGGATCTTTCAGCCGATCGATGCCAAGATCCACCATGTACCGGACCCAATAGTTGGGGTACCAGTTGATGCCGATTGTTGTTTCGTTGGTATGGTAGTCATACGTAGGCACAAGGCCGTTCGTGAGGTACGGCTCGAAACTTGCGCCGGGTTCGAGGGCTTGGGCGCCGGTGTATCGGACTGCTACTTCCCAGGCTCCCAAACCGCGGCCTTGGCCGCCCGGAGTGTCAGGCCCGAAGAGCGGGTGCTTCACCCGAGGAGTGCCGTTTTCCGGCCGCTTCTCTCCCGTGAGCAAATAACTGGTGCTCAGATCCCACCCTTTGGCTCGGATCGCGGGGAGACTTAGGAACCCCAGCCATCCAACCTGGTAGGAGCCGATATTGGTCCGGTACATGGCGACCTGATCGTATTCGCCACGCAGGGAGAAGCTGTTGTGTATGTAGGCGAATTCGCCGTTGTAGCGCTCAATCGACCCGTTAATGCGGAACTGCGGAAAGAAGTTGTAAGCGCCATCGGGCAGCGTGCCGTTGAAGCTCAAGTCGCCTGAGAGAGCCGCCGAACGAGCGTGGTCAACCGCTCCTCCGAAAGCAAATTCCTTGTACCAGGAATTCTTGGACTTGCGGAATGGGTAGAATCGCAGCCGGCCAATGACTTCGGGCTCGTTGGTTGTATTGGCTAGAGCGTACCCTTTGCCATTGAACGCGCCCACGAAATACTGAATCCGCCCACCGGAGAGGTCTCCGTGGATCACGGCCCCAGGGCTGCGATAAGCGGATGCTGCGGATGGGACGAGCATGGATTGGAACCCGCGCTCGATGAAATCCAGATTGGTAACGCCCAGTCCCGTTTCCTGGCCGAACGGAACCTTGAACTGGCCCGCCTGGACTTGGAATTCGGGTCTGATCCTGATATTGAGGTAAACGTCGCGTACCACCGATCCAGAGGTCGCGGCGGCGTCCGTGAGTAATGCGAAGTCAAAGTGAGAACCGTAGCTTCCCTGGAACCCGAAGCGCGCCCGGCGCAAGAGGAACGTATCGGAAGGTGCGCCATCACCCTGATAGGCACGGTAATCCGTATTCACGTAGCCGTAAGGGCTCAGCGTGAACTGTCCATCCGCGCTGCGGATGAAGAAGTGCTCGCCATTCCATCCGGCAGTCAGCGGAACGTCCTTTTTGGCAGTAGCGGGAGCAGCCTGATTTATCATTGCCGCTTCCATCACCTCTGGTTCTCGCAGAACGGCGTCGGCCAGATGAGCGCTGCCCAGTGTTGTCGCCTCGGCGGCTTGCAGATGGACATCCCCCGGAGCTTCTGGCAGGGTCGAGAGGTCGCCGCTAGCCGCAACTGGTAGAGCCCTTTGTTGCGCAAGCTTCTCGACTAAAGCCTTCAGCTCTTCGATGGTTTGGCGTTGAGCGGCGACATCGCGGCGCAACTGGTCGACCTCCGCCTTGGTTGCGTTCGCGGAGGATGAGGTGCCGGTTTTGTCGGTAGGTTGTGGAGTTTGAGCCAGCAAACCCGAACTTGCGAAGAACACCAGAACAAGGGCATAGGTTTTTAGCGAGCGCATGGTTTCCTCTCCGGGATGATTTGCAAAAGCGAGCCTCTGCTCAAGGCATGCATACATTAAGACACGCTGCCTTGTTCACTCGGGCCAAGATCCAAAAAACTACAAGATTGCGTATAAAGTCTGTCCGGTATGAAAAGCGGACCAGTTGGGCGGTTTACTACAATCGCTAGTAGAAAGTCAAGGAAACTTTTTTTCGAGCCGTCAGATGGCTCGAAAATGAACGTTGCAACATAAGAATGTTCAGAAAGCGAGCGGCTTGGCCTACGAGGTTCTCGCCACGATTGCTGCGGGCGCTCGGCACAAGCACGCTCGACTTTAGAACACAGCCACTTATCAGCACTTACACGTGGGCCAGTTCCTTTTCTTCTTCCTTCACGGTTGTGTCTTCGCGCGCCGGGGCTGCCTTCGCCGCTGGAACTTCTCGCGCAATTCTGCTTCTGACTAACGGCCTCAGGACAAACAGGGAGAAGATTGCCGCGACACCACACAACACCGCGGAAATGTAGAATGGCACCGCAAACGAACCGCCAAAGTATGCAGCCAGCGCTGCCGCCCCAAATCCGGCAAAAACGGAAGCGGCACCTTTGGACGTGTATACCATGCCGTAATTGGCAGAGGCGTTCCGGGCGCCGAAAACATCACCCGTGGTAGCGGAGAACAGGGAGAATATTTCACCCCAGAAAAGGAAGACAAACGAGAACAGCATCACGAACGCGATCGGACGTCCGGCTATTTTGGTCACCATGAACACCAGGATGGCTTCAATGCCAAACGTCAGAAACATCGTGTACTCTCGTCCCAACCAGTCCGAGACTGTGCCCCACAAGATCCTTGACGAAGCATTGCAGATGGACGTCAAGGTGACGGCCAGCGGAACAATGGCGAGGCCCCATACCTTCGCGTCGCTGACATGGAGAGCCTTGGCGATCTGGGAAAGATTCGCGGTAGCGATCAAGCCACCGGCGCACGCGAAGAAAAACATGGTGTAGAGCAAATAGAACTCAGGTCTTCCAAGCGTCTGGATCCAGGTGAAGTTCACCTCGGACTGCGCGACCGCCTTGCGTGCCTTTTTTACACCCTGGTTCCATCCCGCAGGAACCCAGCCACTCGGCGGATGGTGGAGGATCATGGCGGCAATCAATGCAATAATGCCCTGCCCAAGCCCCCAGACGGCCATGGCTCTAGCCCACCCCATGCTGTGGATCGAACTGGCAATGGGAATGACCGTGAGGGCAGCGCCACCGCCGAAGCCTGCGGCCGTGAGCCCAACCGCTAGTCCTCGCTTGTCCGGAAACCATTTCACCGCGTTGGCAACGCACGAAATATAAATGATCGCCGCACCGGTTCCGGCAATGACACCGTAGTAAAGGTACAGCGCACCCGGGGAGTGGGCTATTGTCCCACTCAGCACCCATCCGAGGGCGATAAATATCGCGCCCAACGTCATCAGCTTCCGGATACCGAGCTTATCGACAAGATAACCGGCTACTGGCATGGGCCAGGTTTCAAACAGAATAAAAGCAGAGAAAATCGCGGCGATCTTCGCGTAGGGCACGCCCGTGAAGGTCTGTTTCATGCCCGGCGTGAAGAGTGTGAAGGCGTACTGATAGTTGGAAATGATGATCATCGCGACGATGCCGGCTACCAACTGTATCCACCGGTTTCCAACCACGGCACCGTACGTTTCCTTGGCGCTGTCCCGTTGTTTCACAGCAACAACTTCGGTAGTCATGCCCTTTCCTCCTTTTGCGCTAACGCGGATTACGAATGACGTTAGTGCTGAGGCAGAGCTGGCCCATGCGTGCGAGTCAGTCGCCTCGCAATTCAGACCACTCCTCCGAAGGCCAGAGAGTGACGATCCTGGGCACAGGACTACCAAAAGAGATCACATGCAAATGCCTGACATCCGCTTTGGCAGTCTTGTTTCGATTGATCTTCTAATCCCTACGCTCCTCCTGGAGGCAAGCTAAGAAAACCCGCCCCCTTCATCAGGGGGCGGGTCGTTACT
>JBAQJU010000114.1:0-2333 GCA_049300475.1 Terriglobales bacterium
TAGCCTCGCTGGCAGGCACCGCCGAATCGATGGAGCGACGGGCGCCCTCGCCCGTTCAGGAAGGACCCAAACCCAATCCATCGTCGTCCGCCGTTACGGTTGTAGGAAATCTGAAGACCCGCCAGAAAGAAGTCGGCTTCCAGGTTATGGTCGGAGCGGCGCACCAACTTGAACCGTCCCTCGCCCTCGGGGCCGTCGGCGCCATCCTCGCCTTCGCCTGTCCCGCGCCCACGGCGTGCTACGAAATCTACGCCGCCCTCAAAGACGGAGACCAGGCCCTCGCGCGCGAAAAGCAGGAGCGCGTCAAACCGCCCGCCCAGCGCGTCGTCGGCGACCTCGGTGTCCCGGGCGTCAAGTACGCGATGGACCTCAACGGCTACTACGGTGGTCCGGCGCGCCTCCCGTTCCTGCCGCTCACCGGCGAGCAAAAAGCAGAAGTCGAACGCCTGATGGCCAACACCCGGAACTGACTCTGCGTCCGCCGGGTTCGGGCCTAATCTGACTTGTCACATGCGCTTGTGATCCACGTCACGTTGCCATATAATTAGAACGAACGTTCGAACCATATCGGCCTGATCATGTCCACCTCTCCCACCATTCGCGGCCGTCGCGCTCATCCGGAGCCCGCGCCCGAGACCCGTTTCGATCGCCGCCTGGGCGAAATCCTGAGCCATGCCACCGAAGTCTTCTGCGAAAAAGGATACGAAGGCGCCTCTATGCGCGACCTTTCTCGCGCCACCGGCATGTCCCTCGCCGGGCTCTATCACTACTTCGGGTCCAAAGAGCGTTTGCTGTATCTGATTCAGAAACACACTTTTTCAACGATCGTTGACAAGCTGAAAGCACGCCTCGAAGGCGTCACCGATCCGGGCAACCGGCTTCGAATCTTTATCGCGAATCATCTCGAATATTTCGTCACCAATCAGAGTGGCCTCAAGGTCCTGGCCCATGAAGACGAAGCTTTGAAGAATGGCTTCGGCTCCGAGATCGCCGCCATCAAGCGCGAGTACTATCGAATCTGCCTTGGGCTCATCGATGACCTGAAGCGCCAGCACCATCTCGATTTCAACTCCCGCACCGCCGTAATGAGCCTGTTCGGCATGATCAACTGGATCTACACCTGGTACAACCCGCGCCTCGACGGCAGCGCCGAGGAGCTTGCCGAGCAGATGAGTTCGATCATCCTCCGTGGCGTGACCACGAACGGGAAGGGCACGAGTTTTACTCGTGCCGTAAAGAGAGCAAAGTCTAGAACGGCTTCCGCCGCTGGGGGAATGCAGCCGCGAAGCGCCGGACGGTGACAAAAAGATTTGCGGGGCTCGACTTTAGGCGCGCCGAGAGACATTCGGTTTAGATTCCGCCGGCTTTAGCCGGCCACAGACGATAGGAGCAAACATGGCTACTACTCTCCAACCTGCCACTGGTGAAACGACAAAACAACTCATCAACTACCGCGTCGATCAAGGCGTCGCCGTGATCGAGATGAACGATCCGCCCGCCAATACCTACACCTACGAGATGAATCGCCAGTTCGACGATGCCATCCTGAAAGCCCGCATGGCGAACGATGTCTACGTGATTGTGCTCACCGGCGCAGGCGACAAGTTTTTCTCCGCTGGCGCGAACATCAAGATGCTGGCCTCGGTCGATCCCACGTTCAAGTATTACTTCTGCCTGCACGCGAACGAAATGCTGCTGCGCCTCGAGCACACTCCGAAGCTTGTGATCGCAGCCATCAACGGCCACTGTGTCGGCGGAGGCCTCGAGATCGCCATGGCCGCCGACATCCGCATCGCCCGCAAAGACGCCGGCAAGATCGGCCTGCCGGAAGTGAATCTAGGGGTACTCCCGGGCACCGGCGGCACGCAGCGTCTGTCGCGCCTGGTCGGAAAAAGCAAAGCCATCGAGTTGATGGTCACGGGCAACACTTTTTCTTTCGAAGAAGCCAAGGACCTGGGCATCGTCAACGACATCTTCGACCGCGATGGATTTATGCTGAACATTATGGAGTACGCGCGCCAGTTTACGCCGCCGAACAAAGCGGCGAAAGCTGTAGGCCGCATCAAGCGGGCCGTGCAGACGGGCTGGGAAATTCCGATGGAGTCCGCATTGGCCGTCGAACGCGAGAACCAGCAAATCTTGTTCCAGAGCGAAGACGCAAAAGAGGGCTTGGCCGCTTATGTAGAAAAGAGGCCGGCGGAGTTCAAGGCGAAATAGCAGGCGAAGAAAAATGTCACCACGGAGACACAGAGACACGGAGGAAATCAAAAACTAGGGGTGAGTTTCTCCGTGCCTCCGTGGTGAAAAAAGTTTTTTCTCGACCTGCTCTGCGT
>JBAQJU010000115.1:0-22275 GCA_049300475.1 Terriglobales bacterium
GCGGCCGATCGGAATTATCAAGAGCGGACCCACAACTTGGTGCGCATGGTGAAACTGCTACCTGCGCTGTAAGGCCGGGGGCCGAAGTGTGCCCGAGAACTGCCGGATAGCAAGAAAGGAAGATCAACGCGGCATCGAGCGCGGGGAAACGCTATCAACGAGTTCGCGGAAAGAAAAAATCGGAGTTTTTCCGCAACCTCTGGAACTCGTGCCCTTCCCTAGTCTTGCGCTCTTCAAGTTTTTCCACAGCCTGAAGTCGTGCCTTTCAAACAGTTTCAAACTGACCCACTGGCCGGCGCTGCTCCAAGTTTTTTATGCTGTCTTCGCCAGCCTGATCTCGTCTCCCCCACGCACAGAATAATGCTGCTCGGGAACGGGGAAGCCGGCGTGCGCAAAGGTCTCGCGGATCAGGCGATTGGTATCGAAATAGACCTGCCAGTAGTGCGTGTTGTTGCAATACGGGCGGACGGCGAGCACCGGACCTGCGAGGTTAAACGTCATGATCTCGACATCAGGTGCAGGCTCGGCCAGCACGTTCGGCACCTTGCCCAGGGCAGGCTTCAGCAGGTCAACCGCCGCCTGGGGGTCGACGCCATGCGCGAGTTGCGCCGTGAGTTCGACGCGGCGATAAGGATTCGCCGAAAAGTTCTGGATCGTGTCGCCGAAAACCTTCCCGTTGCCGACGATGGTCTTTACGTTGTCCGCTGTGCTGAGGGTGGTCGCGAACAGGCCGATCTCCTCGACCGTGCCGGTGACTCCGGCGGCAGTTACGAAGTCTCCGACCTTGAACGGCTGCAGAATCACCAGGAATATGCCGCCGGCAAAGTTTGATAGCAGGCCCGACCACGCCATACCGATCGCCACGCCTGCGGCAGCAAGGAGAGCAGCGAAACTGGTGGTCTCGACGCCGAAGAATCCGAGGATGGCGACCGCCAGCACGATGTTCAGCAGCGCGCCCAGAGCCGAGTTGATGTAGCGGATCAGAGTGGGATCGATCTTCTGCTTCCTGAGGGCACTGTCGAGCAGTCGGAGTGCCAGTCCGATCAGCCAGCGGCCAACAATCCAGAGAGCGATCGCTCCCAGAATTTTCAAACCGACGGCGGTCAGCACGACGGTGACGGTCTGCATCATGGCAGTGAAATTGAAGTTCATAGATCCTCCTTGTGGCGTTCGGGTGGCGTGTTTCAGTTGGCAGCCATTTTACCTATGAGGCTTTGGGTTGGCTACACGACGCTCGACTCGGTGCGGTCAGAGTTAGCGAGGTCTAAAACAAAAGCAGGCGACTACAGTGGTCACAGAGGAACACGGAGGGAGCCTCGCTGTGATTTTCTCTGTGTTTCTCTTTGACTTCTGTGATCGAGAGCTACTTGTCCCAATCTCTCCCGTCCACCATGCGCTTAATGCCGTCTTTCAGGCGGGCTACATGGAAGTTGATGAGCAGTCCGACGCTTTTCCCGCTTAGCCGAAGGTAGGACAGCAACTGAGCCTCATGGACCGGGTGGATGGCATCCACGCATTTGATCTCAACAACGGCCGATCCCTCGGCCAGCAGATCAATGCGATACCCGAGCCGAGTTTCGCTCCCTCGTAAACCACGGGCAGACCAACATGTGTGGCCACATGAAAGCCTCGTTTCCGCAGTTCGTGGGCGAGGCAGGGCCTGGTACGCGCGCGCTCTCTCTCTAGGGCAATTGCAGCCCAAACAGGAGAAGGTAGATTCCGAGAATGGTAAGGCCTGTGCCTGCCACCACCATGGTGACACACGCCCAGCCGAGCGAAATGGCAACTGCGGGCTGGCTTTGGCAAGAGATCCTGAAGGGTGCATTGTTTGCGCCCTTCATCAGTGCGAGCGGAGGAGCGAGATTGAAAGCCGATACGGTTTCGGACTTCGGCTGATTATTTGTCCCATCTTCAGCCCGATGTTTCATTTGATCTTTTGTTTGACCTTTTGTTTGACCTTTGGTTTGATCTGGGGCGGTGAAGCGAGCTTCCGGCAACGGGTCCGAGGCGGGGGGCTGCGCTCCTTCTTCGACGGCGACGAGTTTACGAAGAGCGCTTTCTGAGCGAATGTTTCCCACGCGAGTTTCTTCTGACTGGCCGTTTTCCGCGCGCACGCTGGCGACGGTCCAACCCTCGGGGCCTGCCATTCCGGCGCGATTGAGAGCTGCGGCAATCTTCCCCTGTTGCGTCATTTCCGTGGTGGAGGCGGGAGCGGGACCACCGGTGAGCTTGACGATTTCCGGACGGACGGCGGCGGCCAGGAAATTTCCGTTGGTTGGGCCAGCAATGTTGTAGTTAGGGGGCGTGTCGTCCGGAACTGGGGAGAGCGGACGCACCTCAATGCCGGGATTTTTCGAGACCGTTCCGGCGATCAAGAGAGGCATCTCCGGCTGGAGGGCGTGTTCTTCGATGCGGGTCGGCCGGTTGACTGGTATTCCGTGGCCGATGAGGAAGTTGCGGACACCAGGCGGAGCGTTTTCGAGTGTCAACGAAGACGAAGGCAAGCCATATTCTTGCCGAAGAGTCTGGTGCAGATCGAACTCCGCGCCCAAAGGCTCTACCAGTAATTGTCCGGTTGCGTCTTCGATGAAGAACGGCAGATGCAGAGTTTCTTCCGCGACCTTGGTCCATTCCGTCTTCGCACCCGACTTACTTTGTTGCCAGACCATTGTTCGAGCGATGTAGCAGTTCTGTCCAGTGATCGGCGCAGAGAGCGTGTAAGGGCCGGTTGCCTTGCCGGAGATTGCGCTGCGACCAGGAGAGGCGGCGCGAACGGCGGACGTAGAAATGGGCGGGAGCGAACGTTTCTGAGCGAACAGCCGGACTCCAAACAGGAATAAGCACACTCCGGCAGCCACTGCGAAGCACGCGGTCAGCGTGAGGTGCATCGAAACGAACCTAAGAAGAACGCCGATATTCACCGCATCTTTCCGGAATTGCGACCACCTATCAGCATAAGAAAGGGACGAGGAAACGACACGGGGAAAAGGGGCATGCTGCCCTTACGGAAGTAACTGATGAGAGTGACGCTTTGCGGGCCGGCGGCGATGAATTCCGGGGCAAACCGAGCCAGTCGGGCGTTTGTTATACGGGTACCGCGCGCTCTTTCAGAATTGCGGCGACGGCGGCAAGTGCGGCATCGATTTCTTCGTCGGTGTTGTAGAAGTGAGGGGAGAAACGGACGCCGGCCTTGGGACGCCAATCGACGAGAATTTCGCGGGCCAGCAACTCCCGGCTTACACCTTGGGAGTGGGGCATGTCGATGGAGACCGTTCCGCCGCGCTGCTCGGGATCACGAGGGGTATTCACTGGCCAGCCATGATGGTCAGCAAGTTCGATGAGGCGAGCAGTCTGGTGCTTTGATTTTTCGCGGATTTTTTCTATCCCCACTTCGGTGATGATCTGCAGTCCTGGGCGGCATGCCTCGAGCGCGGGAATGTGCGTGGTTCCATTCATGAAGCGCAACGGCGGATCGGCGTAACGGATGGGGCCAGTCGCGAACTCGAAAGAATTTTCATGCGCGAACCAGCCCGTAATTCTGGGCTCCAATTTCTTGCCGAGGTCGGGACGCACATACAGGTAGGCAACTCCCGGTCCTCCGCACAGCCACTTGAGAACGCCCCCGCAGACGAAGTCTACGTTAAGGGACTGAACATCGACGGGCACTGTTCCCAGCGACTGAAACGTGTCGAGCACGACGTGAGCTCCTACCTGGTGGGCTCTTTCAATGATGGCGCGCGCGTCATTGATATAGGCGCTGCGAAAAATGACGTGGGAAATCGGAACGAGCAACGTCTGGTCGTCGATCGCATCGAGCAAACGATCGGTGGGAACGGTGATGCCATCGTCGGTCTTCACCATGTGGACGCGCGCTCCGTACGCGCGCTGCGCCTCCCAGAAATACATGACCGACGGAAAATTCATGTCACTGTAAACGACCTTGTTGCGCTTGCCGGTGAAATCGAAACAGGAGGCAACGACGGCTTGGCAAGTGGTCACGTTCTGATGCACCGACACTGAATCCTTGCGCGCGTTCATGAGCGCGCCGATTTCGTTGCCGACTTCGAGTGCGAGCGTCCACCAGCGTTCTTCCCAGGCGCGGACTCCGCGCGTGGCCCAGGTATCGGCATAGCCTTCGAGCGCCTGGTAGACGGCGCGAGGCATGGCTCCGAGCGAATTCGAGATCATGTAGTTGGTGCGCTCGAGGATAGGAAACTCCGTACGGTAGCTGAGGAGCGAGTCGGGCATTGGGCTATTGTAACTTCGAAGATGCTGAATGTGAGCGCCGGGAAGGCTTGATGACTGCATAGGCTATGGTTAAGCCGACCAGCATGGTCAGACCTACTATCAGGTTCACTCGTGAATCGAACCAGGTTTTTCCGACTGAGGCCAGGACTACGATCAGGCCGATGATAGATCCCCATTTGCCGAGCGGCGAACGCGCGGGGATTTCTTTGAACTGGCTGGCTGGCAAGCGGCGCCGGAACTGGATGTGAGCGGCGAGGGAGACAATCCACGAAAGAATCATGCCGAAGAATGCGCCGCGGAGAATGTATTCGAAGGCGCGGGCCGGGGCCCAGCGTTCCAAAATCAGGGCGACGAGAATTCCGTAGGAAGATACCAGCAGGGCCAGCGTGGGAGCGCCTTTCTGGTTCAGGCGGCCGAGGGCGCTCGGAGCCCATCCTGTGCGAGCCAGGGAAAATAGCATTCGCGAGGAGATGTAGAGGGCGGCATTCGCTCCGGAGAGCGCGGCGGTCAGGACTACGAAATTCATAAAGTAGGCGGCGCCGGGCAGGCTGACGGAGCGGAAGACGGTAACGAAAGGGCTTTCGGTGACGCCGGCGCGGTTCCAGGGCATGACTCCTACGAGAACCGCGATGGCGCCTAGATAAAGGATGGTGAGGGTAAGGAACGTCATGCGGGTGGCGCGGGCAACTTCTTTGGCCGATGTGGATTCGCCGGAGGTTACGGCTACGAATTCGACTCCGCCGAACGTGTAGATCGCGAAAGTCAGCGCCAGCAGCGGGGCGGCTGCGCCGAGCGGGAAAAATCCTCCGTGGGTCGTGTATTGGGGCGAGGTGCGTCCGGTTAGCAAGAGGGCAGCGCCAAGTGCGATGAAGACGGCGATTACGGCGACCTTGATCATGGCGAACCAGAATTCGAAGCGGCCAAAGCTGTGGACGCTTAGCAGGTTGGTGGCGAGCAGAAAGGCGGAGAAGACTCCGACCCAGAACAGTGCGGGAACGCCGGGAAGCCAGAGCCGCATATAGGTGGCGGAGGCCACCATTTCGGCTCCGATGGAGACGGCGATAGCCAGCCAGTAGGCGGCGCGCGAGACGAAGCCGGCCCAGTGATTGAGATAGAGATCGGCGTAGACGCCGAAAGATCCGGCGGCGGGATGCGTGCTGGCTAACTCGCCCAGCGCCAGGGCGACCGTCCAGCTGATGAAGGCGGCGATGACGAAGCTCAGGATTACGGCCGGTCCGGCGAGGGAGATGGCCGACGCGGTGCCGAGAAGCAGGCCGGTGCCGATGGAGCCCCCGACGGCGACCATGGTCATTTGCCCGGCGGTGAGCTGGTGTCGCAGGCCGGACTCAGCGGTTGGGAAGGAGCTGGACATTATTGATTCGTCGTCTATTCGTCGGAGAAGCAGGTTCGTATTCGTATACCAGAAGTGGAGGCGGAGCGGGAATGTTCCTGGGGCGATTTGTGGGAATCCAGCACCAATCTAGGAAGTGTCATCCTGAGTGCAGCCGCTGCAAGCGAAGCGCGGCAGAGTCGAAGGACCCCTGCTTGCCCCGACGGGGAGGGCATGGTCGAGAGAGCTAGCAAGCGACGGTCCCAAATTTGTTTCGCCCCATGACTTTCGTAATTGCAGCCGTGGCGATGCGCGTTGCTGCTGCTCCGGGCGAAACCTAGAATCAACGCAGGGCGTTCTATGTCCAGAATGGTCTAGAACTGTCCAGAACCGCCCTGACAATCCCGACCCCCATGCCGGAAAGCCCCAATCGTGCCGAGATTTCACGCCGTGTCGAAAAGGCGGAAAAGCTGTTGCAGAAGGGAAAGACTCCCGAGGCGCTGGCAGAATACTTGCAAATCCTGGAAGAAGACCGGCAAAACGACAATGTGCGGCAAATCGCAGGCGACTTGTGTCTCTCGCTGAATAAAGTTCCCCAAGCGGTGCAGTTGCTGGGCGAGCTGTTTGAGCGGCAGATTGAGGCGAGCGATTCGACCCGAGCGAGCCTGACCTATAAAAAACTGGCGCGCTATGCCAATCCCACCTGGGAACAGAAAGTACGGTTCGGACAACTGCTGGAGCGTCCCAACCGGAAGCTGGCAGTGGGGACCTATGAGAATGCACTGGAGGATTTGCGGCGGCAGGGACGGCGAGAGGAAGCGTTGCTGGTCTTGCGGCGGATCGTGAGTTTGGAACCATCGCCAGCCAATCATTTGCGGTTCGCGGAGTTATCTTCCGAACTGGGCGAGCATGCCATGGCGGGCGACGCTTTCCTGCAACTGGCGGAAGTAAACGAAGTTTCCGGTGAAAACGGCAGCCAGTATTTCGAGAGGGCCTACGCGGAGAATCCGACGGATGCAAAGATCGCATTCGCGTATGGCAGGAATCTGCTGCTGCGGGGCGACGCGGGGGCGGCGATTTTCATTTTCGAACCGCTGGTGCAGGCCGGGAACGCGACTACGGAGATGCGGGACCTGTACGCGCAGGCGCTACTGGTGGCGGAGCGGTGCGTGGAGGCCGAGCCGCTGGTCTGGCAGATGTTCGAGCGCAACCCGGCGCGTATCCATCAGGTGCTGCACCTGATCGGAAAGATGATCGATTTCGAACTGGATGGCGCTGCCGTGGCCCTGGCGCGCAAACTGGAAGCCTTTCAGCGCCGGCGTGGAGAACGGCGATCCTTCATCGTGACCATGCAGGAACTGATGGCGGCGCACCGGCCGACAGCGGAGATGCTGGAGTTTCTGGGGGAGCTCTTCAACGCGTCGAACCGCGAAGGCGATTACGCGCAGACGCTGCTCAAGCTGTTCGACCTTTACTGCGCGAAGCAGGACTACCAGAAAGCAGGGGATTGTCTGGACCGCGCGGCCGAGGTGGATCCGTACGAGCCGGGACATCAGAACCGGCTGGAGACGCTACGAGGCAAGATCGGGGAGCAGCGCCTCAAGATGATAGCCGCGCGCGTGTCGACGGTGAAGAAAGAGGAGCAGGCCCCGGTCCATACCGCGGAGCCGGTACAGGGCGCCGCTGCCCTGCAGGATCTGATGCTGCAAGCCGAGATCCTGGTGCAGTATGGAATGCGCGCGAAGGCGATGGAGCGCTTGCAGCGCATTCACGAATTGTTTCCGCACGAAGAAAAACGCAACCCTGATTTGCAACGGCTCTACATGGCGTCCGGGTTTGAGCCGAGGTATGCGGAGGCACGAGTTACACTCGAGACCGAGAACGGCGACTCCCCGTCGGCGGACGCGTGCTCGGCGGGCGCTTCGCCGGCAGACTCGTCTTTGTCAGAGTCAAGCACGTCAGGATCAGGCGCGTCATTGCCAGCCACGTTCTGGCACGATACATCGTTTGAGATCCCGGCTGCGCAGTTTACTATTTCGCAGCCTGCCCCTTCGCAATCCCCTTCTTTACAACCGGCTACGCTTCCATCTCCTTCCCTGCAATCCGCGCCGGCGGCGGAGTCGAGCGACGTCAGCAGCCTGGCCAAGGTCGCGGAGATCACGCGCAAGCTCTACCACCAGGGAAACGCCGAAGGCGTGTTGAAGACCGCCGCCAGCGAGATCGGAGGAATCTGGCAGACAGCGCGCTGCATCGCGGCCTTGCGCAAACCGGGGTTGCCGGCTTCGAGTGTGCACGAGCATCACCGGGATGGACTGCTGCCGGTCAGTGCGGTTGCGCTGGCGAGTGTGGTGGAAGCTCTGCAGGATCTGGTGGTGACGCGCGGTGCGATGACCATCTCGAATGCGGGAAGGGCTCCGGAATTGATCGAAGTGCGAGCTGCGATTGAAGAATTGCAGATCGAGTCGCTGCTGGCGGTGCCGCTCGCCGAAGGCGACGACCATGTCGGCGTCTTGGTCCTCACGCAGAACGCGAACCGCACCTGGCAAGCCTCGGAGGTGCTGGTGATCCGCACTTTGAGCGACCAGGTGGTGATCGCGCTCAACAATGCGGGGTTGCGCCGGCTGGTCAAGAATCTTTCCGTCACGGACGAGAAATCTGGGCTGTTGAAACGGGCCTCGTATCTCGATCTGTTGCAGGCCGAGACACGGCGTGGTTTGCAGCAGGGAACGGCGGTCACTGTGCTGCTGATGCAGTTTGGGCGGCGCAGTACGGTCGCCAAGGAGTATGGCGAAGCCGCGGTAACGAAGATGATCGACCAGATTGGGCAGCTGTTTTTGGCGAACATCCGCGCAAACGATCTGGCCTTCCGCTACGAAGCGACGACGGTTGCGCTCGTGCTCGGCGACACGGGCGAAAAAGAAGCGCTGCTGGCAGTGGAAAAGCTGCGCCGCTTGCTCCGCGAGGTGCGCTGGTCGGGCCAGGAGCAGCCAGTCGAGTTCTCCGCCGCGTTGGCGCAAGCAGTGATGCGCGAGCAGTACGATCCGGTGGACATTGTCACCGAAGTGGTGAACCGCGCCGACCACGCGCTCGAACTGGCGATCGCGCAGGGTCCGGGAAAAGTTGTTTGCCAGGCGCCGCAGTTTGCCGCGGCCGCCGTGGCGTAGAAAAACAAGTCAAAAGTAAGAAGTCAGATTGGAGAAGTAAACCCTTACTCGAAACTGAGGGGTTTTACTTCTGCAATCTGACTTTTTACCTTTGACTTTCTTCCAGACGCATCCTATCCGCTGCTAGACTAACGGGTTGGCCACAGGCCAGCGCACTCTTCTATAGAAGCAGGACTCATGTTGAAACCTGGAGACATTGCGATTGTCAGCGGCGCGCGCACGCCCTTTGGGCGCTATTGCGGAAAAATCAAGGACTATACGGCTCAAGAACTGGGCGCGGTGGCGGCGAAGGCGGCGATTGCACGAGCGGGCAGTGACGGCGCGGGGATTGATCCCAAGGAATTCGACCACGTTGTCTTTGGCAACGCACAGCAGACTACAGGCGACGCCTTGTATGGGGCGCGGCACGTGGGCTTGCGGGCTGGGCTGCCGATTGAGACCCCGGCGCTGACCGTGAACCGGCTATGCGGCTCGGGCATGCAGGCGATTGTCAGCGCGGCGCAGATGATTCAGACCGATGAGGCGAAGGTGGTGCTGGCGGGCGGCATGGAAGCAATGTCGCAGGCACCGTTTTCTATTCGCGGGCGGGATGGGTTTACGCTGGCGCCGGGCGGCAAGCTGGAAGATTCGCTGATGGTGGCGCTGCTCGATTCCTATTGCGGCATGCAGATTGCCGCTACAGCCGAGTTGTATGGCGAGCAACAGGGGATCACTCGGCAGGCGCAGGATGAGCTGGCGCTGCGCTCGCAGCAGTTGGCCGACGCCGCGTATAAAGAAGGACGCATTGAGGAAGAGCTGACGCCGGTTCGGCTGCGGAACTCGAAGGGCGAGGCGACCGGGGAGCAGTTGACGGAGGATGATCACCGGCGTCCGCAGACGACGATGGAGGGGCTGGCGAAGCTGCGGGCTTCGTTTGGGAAAAACGGGACCGTTACGGCGGGGAACGCCAGCGGAATTGTGGATGGCGCTGCGGCGGTGGTCGTAATGGCGCTCGAAGAGGCGCAGAAACGCAATCTCAAGCCGCTGGGGCGGATTGTGAATTGGGGGATTGCGGGCGTCGATCCAAAGATCATGGGGAGCGGTCCGGTTCCAGCGACTAAGGCAGCGCTACAGCGGGCTGGGATGAATTTGGATTCCGTCGATTTGATTGAAGTGAACGAGGCGTTTGCGGCGCAGTATCTGGCGGTGGAAAAAGAGCTGGGGCTGGATCGCGAGAAAGTCAACGTCAATGGTGGAGCGATTGCTTTGGGGCATCCGCTGGGCGCGACTGGGACTCGGCTTGTGATTACGCTGCTGTATGAGTTGCGGCGGCGGAAGAAGAAGTACGGGCTGGCTACGGCTTGCATTGGCGGAGGGCAGGGGATTGCCATGGTGGTGGAGAGCTTCCAGTAGCCGCGGTAGAACCCCGCCACAGCGACACTCTTCGACTTAGCCCCCGGCGACGAAGTTTATTTAACTCTTGCAGCGGTGATGAGTTGGATCAGTGGGAGAAGATGATGAGATTGATTACTTGGGTTGTCTTTTTTTGTGTTTCGTGTTCAGTTTACGCTCAATCCGCCGACGAGAAGCTCATCAATGATGTCGACTTCAAACTGCTCCTAACCCAAACTCAAAAGCTTCTCCCAGTTCTTGAAACCGAGTTCAACGGAATCGATCTTGACAAGAACCCGTCGATCGCATATTCGACAGGAAAATTCATAGCAGACCAAAGACAAATCGCCCTCACCGAAATCAGAAACACCCAAGTCTTTGTGGCCAAGCTGAGAACCAAGCGCACCGTTTATGATGAGCTCGCTCTTAAAGAGTTCCTCGATTCGTTGTTTGACGCCGGGGAGGAAATCGTATGGCAAGAGGACTTCGCTCACCTGAGCCTTACGCACCTTGAGAAACATGCGCCAGAATTGAGCGCGATCATCTTGCGCATAGCAAATGATGTGCATGCAAGGATTCAACTTCTCGAAACAGATCCGTGCCATAAGTAAATGCAAAAGGAGGTCGCTAGTGGGCTTCAAGAAGAAAGGTGTCCCAGAGTTTCTCTCGAAAAACAAACCTCTAAAGCGCCGCAAGGGACGAGCAAGGAATGTTTCTCGTCGCGGGGGCGGAACGCGAGGAGGCCATCGGTAGGAGGTAGGCTTGGCATGAAAAACGTTGGACGCGGTTCGTTGAATAGGAGCCATATGGAAATCAAGAAAATGGCGTTCTCGGTTGTGACTTAACGGGCTCCGCATTACGCGGGTGTGCGAATCAATCGCTTGCCAGAGCTGAGAAACCGCGCTAGGTTTATAAGCGTATGAACGATTTGAGAAGCCAGATCAATAGCCTATCCCCTTCGGAGAAGGCAGAACTGCTGGATACCGTCTGGGAGAGTCTGGAAGCGGACGCGGCATCGCTGACGGATGCGCAACGAGCCGAACTCGATCACCGCATCGCTCGGCATGAGCGGAACCCTTCCGATGTCATCCCGTGGCAGCAAGTCAGGGCGGGACTGTTTAAGAAACCGTGACACTCCCGGTCGTCTGGACTCCCGAGGCAAATGAGGATTTGCTGGACGCGCGGGCATGGTATGACAACATTCGCCCGGGGATTGGGGAGCGCTTTGCGCTGGCAGTCGAGGCCACGGTTGAAGCAATATCGGAACGCCCACTGCAATTTCCAGTGGTTCACAGGACTCGTCGTCGTGCGGGAGTGCGGCTCTTTCCCTACGGAATATTCTTCGAGGCGCAGGAGCATCGAATCGTTGTAATCGCATGTTTCCATGGCAGACGCAATCCGAGGCGCTGGCAGTCACGGTAAGTAGGTTTTGATATTGCTCGCGCGGTTGTGTAATGGGAGAGAGCAGCAGCTTCTTCGCTTGGCTCAGGATGACAATTTATTTTTAGAAGTGATATTTGAGGCAATCACAAATGGAAGTTAAGAAAGTCGGCGTTCTCGGTTGTGGCCTGATGGGTTCCGGCATCGCGCAAGTGTGCGCGACGGCTGGCTTCGACGTTACCGTGCTCGAACTCGACCAGAAGTATCTCGACAAGGGCTTTGCCGGAATTGAGAAGTCGCTGACTAAGTTTGCCGAGCGGCCGGTCGAGAAGGGCGGCATCACGTCGCAACAGAAGGATGCGATTCGCGCGCGGCTGAAGGGCACGACCAACCGGCAGGATCTGCACGACTGCGACATTGTGATTGAGGCCATCATCGAGAACGTGCAGCAGAAGCGCGATATGTACGACTCGCTCGACGGGATCGTGAAGCGGGAGGCGATTTTTGCTACTAACACTTCGTCGATTTCGGTGACGGAGCTGATGGCGGCGACCAAGCGGCCGGAGCGGTTTATTGGGATGCATTTTTTTAATCCCGTGCCGCTGATGAAGTTGGTCGAGGTGGTGAAGACCATCGCGACTGCTCCCGATGTTTACGACTCGGCCTACGAGTTTGCGAAGAAGCTGGGCAAGGTTCCGGTGCGAACATCCGACAAGACCGGGTTCATCGTGAACCGGCTGTTGGTGCCGTATCTGCTGGATGCGATCCGCGCGTACGAAGAGGGCGTCGGCTCGATTGAAGATATCGACAACGGGATGAAGCTCGGCTGCGGCTATCCTATGGGTCCGTTTACTTTGCTTGATTTTGTCGGGCTCGACACAACTTACTACATCACGCACGTGATGTACGACGAGTTCAAGGAGCGTAGGTTTGCGTCGCCTCCGCTGCTGAAGAGGCTGGTGATGGCGGGCTGGTACGGGCGCAAGACGGGCCGCGGGTTCTACGATTACTCGAACCCGGAGAAGCCGGTGGCCGGGAAGTTCTGAGATTGCAGAGGTGAGAAACACCCTCTGGCGCGGATTTGCCTCTCAACGGTGATAGATGTGGCGGCGGTGTCCGACGCGGACGACGACCACCACCATTCGGTCGTCCTTGAGAGAGCAGATTACGCGATAATCGCCGACGCGGTATTTCCAGAAGTTGTGCAAGGTTCCCTGCAAGCGCTCGCCGATTTTTCGGGGATTGCCGAGTGTTCCTATCCGCCCGTGTAGGAAGTGGAGGATTCTGGCAGAGACGGTCTTGTCGAGCTTTTCCAGTTCGCGGCGAGCGCCCGGATCGAACTCAATCTTCCAGGCCACGTTGGCGCATGATTTCCTCTAGAGGAATTGTCTTTACGCGGCCCGACTCGATGGCTTCCATGCGCTTCTCAGCGAGATAAATATCTTCGAGATCATCGAGATGTTGAAGGATGGCTTCGCGAGCATAGTAGGTTTTCGTCCGGCCCGTACGCTTGGCGAGGCGTTCGAGGCGCTTTTCGATCTTTTCGGGGAGGCGGATGGCTAGCATGGATTCCCTCTTGATATACAATTATAGCACTTGGAGTGTATGGAAATCTGGATAGTCTGCATCGAGTTTATTGCCCAAACCGGAGACGACGGTTCTCCCGAGAAAATTGGCTTTATGAACATCACGACAGGGCCGATTCGCATGAAACCGCTGTCGGCAAGATTAGGGAGTACATAGAGTCTCTGGGGTGGTACTTGGTTTCGGTTGAGAGAGCTCATGTGATTAAAGAGGACGGGGAGTATGGCGACGTGGTGATAGATCAGATCGAAAGAACACGTAATAATCCCAATGCGATAATCCTTGGGCCATTTCATACATACAAGACAAATTAATATTGGATCAGCAATCTTATGACTTACGAAACCCTACTCCTCGAAAAGAAAAACTCCATCGCATACGTCACCGTCAACCGTCCCAAGGTGCTGAACGCGCTGAACATGGCCACCATGGAAGAGCTGCGGGCGGCGTTTCATGACATTAAGAATGATGACGGCATCCGCGTTGTGATCCTGACCGGATCGGGCGAAAAAGCTTTCGTTGCTGGCGCGGACATCGGCGAACTCGCCAAGCAGGACGCGGTGATGGGCAAGAAATATGCGCATCGCGGCCAGAGCGTGCTCAATTTGATCGAGAACCTGGGCAAGCCCGTGATCGCGTGCATCAATGGATTTGCGTTGGGCGGCGGATGCGAGCTGGCCATGGCTTGTACCATGCGGTTGGCGAGCGAGAACGCGAAGCTTGGGCAGCCTGAGGTGAAGCTCGGCATCATTCCCGGCTATGGCGGGACGCAGCGCCTGTCGCGACTGGTCGGTAAGGGGCTCGCTATGCAGCACGTGCTGACCGGCGAGATGATCACGGCGCAGGAAGCTTATCGCATAGGCCTCGTGAATGAGGTGACGGCGGCGGCTGAGTTGATTCCGCGGGCGGAGGCGATTGCGGCGAAGATTGTTGCGAACGCTCCGCTGGCCGTACAGTATGCGATGGAGGCCGTGAACAAGGGCCTGGAGATGACCCTGGCGGAAGGGCTGTTTCTGGAGGCGTCGCTGTTTGGCGTCTGCTGCGCTACGGAAGACAAGAAGGAGGGAACAACAGCATTCCTCGAGAAGCGCGCAGCGCAATTCAAGGGCAAGTGAGAAGTCAGAAGGAAGAAGTTAGATTGCGGGTATAAACTTTTTTTCCGCGGATTCGCGCCGATCTTCGCGGATCTTCAAGGTCGGTTGCTAGTTCACCACGAGACTAGAGTCACGGGGAAAACTACGAAAAGAAAATTGAAGATCGAAGCTCCACCAAAACCTGCCATTCCTGGGTCGCGGGGCAGCCTCACCGCGCTGGAGAGGCGGTTTGCCATTGTTGTTTCTCGATTCAACGCATTTATTACCGAGCGGCTTTTGCTTAGCGCTTGCGATGGATTGCTGCGTTCGGGCGCCAAGCAAAAAGACATCGCGGTGGTGCGGGTTCCGGGAGCGTTCGAAATTCCTCTTGCCGCGCGGACTTTGGCCGAGACCGGCAAATACGATGCGATCCTCTGCATTGGCTGCCTGCTGCGCGGCGATACGGCGCACTACGACGTCATTGTCAACGAGGTTACGCGGGGGATCGGGCAGTCAGCGCAGGAGACTGGCGTACCCCACGCGTTTGGCGTGTTGACATGCGAAACTTTGGAGCAGGCGATCGATCGCGCCGGTTTGAAGATGGGCAACAAAGGGTTCGAAGCGGCGCTGGCGGCGGTGGAGATGGCGAATCTGAAAACAGCTCTCAGCTCTCAGTTCTCAGCTCTCAGCAAAAGCAAAAGCACAGGCAAACCAGTGCCGGCTTCTCGGAAACGAAAACGTCGCTTCTAATCTTCAGCTCTTCTTCAGTTCCGCAATGCAACTGTCCTGTAAACTGTTGTCGGCTTCAGTCTGGGCAAGGTTCTACTGCAAGCTAAGAACTGAGAGCTGAGAACTGACCTTGGGTACTCGACGCAAATCCCGCGAACTGGTCTTGCAGATGCTGTTTCAGGCCGACATGGGGAAACAGTCTCCGGAGATTGTGCAAAAAACTTTCTGGGCGCAGCGTCAGGATGTGGACGAGGAAGTCCGGGGATTTGCCGAGGACCTGTTTCGCGTTGCCAACGACCGGCTGGAGGAGATCGACAGTCTGATCGGCAAGCATGCGCAGCACTGGCGCATGGAGCGCATGGCGGCCGTCGATCGCAATGTGTTGCGCGGGGCGGTGGCCGAGTTCCTGGGATATCCGAAAACGCCGCGGGCGGTCGTGATTAATGAGGCAATCGAGATTGCGCGGCGGTTTTCCAGTCCCGAGTCGGTGACATTCATCAATGGTGTGCTCGATAGTGTGGGAAAAGAGATTGGGCAGTAGAGGCTCGGCTGCCTACTGATCGAATTACCGGGCAGGTTCCGCCGCACTAAATAAGCCGCGCGCGTCTTAAGCCAACCGTCGAGGCTTGGCTGCTCCCGCGTACTTAGAATCCATACATCCGTTCATTCCGGCCAGTCTCTGCGAAAGCTGCGAAGCGCCCGCCTTACTCTCACTGCGGTTTGAGGGCGACCAGGTTGGCAATGCAGAGCGGTGCATTGGCTCCCAGGTTATTGCACATATTATTGGTTGTGTTGTTAATGTAGGGAACCTCCTGAAAGTCCCCACGGCTGGTTGTGTTCACGATGTGCACCGATCCGGCAGCGCATGCTTGCGTCGAATCATTATTGGGGTATTGATCGCAAGCGGCCACATAGACTTGGCTTCCATCGCTTGACGACGAGGCAGAAAGCGGGTCGGGAGGGTTGGGGTTGTCGACGAGGGGGACGGCCGTGGTCGTGCCGCTGGCGACGTTGAACACAAGGACCGCAGGAATATGGCGGGCTACGATGATCATCTGGCTGCCATTGCCTACCAGGCGCGCGTATATCGGGGTGAAGTTCCCCGCACCGAGGTTGTACAGAGTCGGACTCGAAGCCAGGCTATAGAGATCTGGAGGATTGCAGGTCAGCTGACTCTGAGCTGGCAGCGGTTGCGTCAATGCGATGGGGGTCTGCGTGAACTGCGCATTTAGAATTTGAATATTCGGGGGCTCGAGCACCAGCACATTCTGGCTGATGAATGGCACAGTTTCATTGCCGACCCCATGGTCAACCGTGTCCAGATTCGGGGATGGGAAAATCTGCAAACTCTGCGAAGGCGAGCCCTGGATTGATGCAGGATTTCCTAGTTCTGTACTCGGAACGCCCGGGGTTGCGCAAGTTGAGAAGGCGGAAACCGATCCCGCGCTTCCAACGGTGCCCGCGACGTAGGCAAAGCTGCCATCCGCCGAGAAGGCCGCAGCCGCACCGGAAGCCGGGATGGGCACCGGCTGCAGCGCATTCACGGTGGAGTAGACATACATTGTGCCTACGTTGGTGAGGATGAAGATCTTCGATTGATCGAGCGAGAAGGCGGCGGCAGTGGCGACGTTGGGGAGGATAAGGTCGGTGACGGGAGTGACGCCTGTACCAGCGGAAGCGTTGTAGATGTAGACCTGCGGCGTTGCGGAGACGTCGTCAGAAACAACCACCTGTTTTCCGTCATTCGAGATCGCGAGGACGTTGCCGCATAACGTGACATTACAGGGCGTGGTCTCGCTGGAAACCAGACTCACGGTTGAGCTTGAGGATCCCGCGTCCAGGTACATCAGTCCTTGCTCGCTGCCCAGGTATATGCGCCCCGGCGCTTGATAGTTGAACATCATCGAATTCGGAGTGCGGGGAAGAGCTAAGGTGGTGCCGATCGGGTTTGCCCCTCCCTGTGTAGGGGTGATCAGGAACATGACGCTGTCACAGCCGGGGACATTCCCGCACAGGGTGGTCGCGGCCCAGGCGCTGTAGGTAGGCGGCTGCGAGGTGGTGGTCACGTTTACGGAGACTGCGCCGTAGCCCTGCAGTCCGTTGGGAAGCGGTCCGGCGCTGGCATAGACGGGCATTCCGGGCAGGGCGCCATGCTGCGGATCCTGATATCCCGCAATGCCTATGTTGCAGGTCGGAGGCGAGCAGGAGGCGGTAATGTCGCCGCCGCCAAGGTTGGCTCGGGCGGTGGCATTGTTGGTCCCGGTGCTGTTCGTCAGACTTGAAAAAGACAAAACCTCGGGGTTGGTGGTACTCCAGGTCAAGGGCGGTTTGGCCAGGGTAAATCCCAGGGTATCGACCGCGGTGGCCTGGAGAGTGACGGGAGTGCCGGTGTCGACTGTGACCGAGTTTCCGTTAAGGCCTTGGGGCCGCACTCGCACATATTGCACCAGGCATGTGATGAACGGCAGAGGGCCGCTGGTGGTTCCCGAGATCGTTGCGTAGAGCTGAGTTATGCCCGGACTGTCGGCAGTAATTTGCACCTGGTTGAGCACGGTGGGTTGATCCGGAGGGATGTACGGAGTGGGAGTGAGAACGCCAGCATTGGTCGAAGCCCAGCTAAGTTGGCCGACGGTGCTGGTAATGTCAACGCCGTTGTTGTAAGCGATGCCCTGGTAGAACCACGTCTGCCCTTGCGAGAAGCAGTCGTACGGAGGCGGTATTTGCTGGACCGGCGCCACCTTGAGACTGTCGACGTGGAGATGGACGTAAACCATGGTGGGTGGACTGCTGACGCCATTCACCACCGCGGTGACGATCGCGATACCGGGGTTGCCAGGACTGCAGACCGTCACCGATGGGTCCCAGGATCCGGAGCAGGCGTTGCCATTGCTGGCGACCGAAAGAGGCGCAGGAGCGCCCGGAGTGCCGCTCGCGACAAAATAATGAGTCTGTCCAACAATCGCATGCCCAGATGCATCGGTGGCGCTGGTCGTGAAGACCTGCGTGGAGCCGACATCCATCGAGAAGTTGCTCGAAGGGCTCAGGGAAACGCTCTTCACGCCTCCCAGGCCGGGGTTGGGACTGCCCTTGCCAAAGCACCCGCTGAGAGCGATGGCGAAGGCGATGGTGGTGGCCAGTAAAAAGACGGAACAACAACGATGCATGAACCCTCCTCGCGTCCGGTACTGGACGCGAGCAATATGTTGACTGGAAAACTGCCAGTGTAGAAGGTCATAGGGATTTTGAGCAAGAGTGTTGAGAAGCAGGTATCAGGTGTCAGAACTCTTAGTAAAGTGTCAGAGCTTCCATTTCCGTTTTCCGCTAAGACTGAACGACGGCGATATTCCAAAGGATTAATAATCCCAAGACCCAAGACCTATGACCTATGACCTGACACCTGCTTTTTGTCAGATGCTCCGAACAGTGGTTGACGATGTGCAAAGTAGTTGTTATTATCAGACGGTTCCGCGAGTTAAGTCTGGCTTGCCGGTGGACGGCTGTCCTGTTGGATGCGCGACCTGCGCTGAACACAGGCTTCGGGAATACCTTGGCTGAGCTTTGAAGAAATACGTACCCGGTGGAAGTGAGACCGGGGACGCCCTCGCTGAAACGTCCTGCGAAAACCTTTGCGCCCGGGTTAGAGGTAGAGGCCTGGGACTCACGCGAGGCTATGCGGGAAGAGCAGACGAAACGGAGTGCCTCCGAACCTGATTTGGGGTGCGGCGTGGCGTCACCGTCGTCGGCGATTTGTAAACGGGAAACGAAAATTTCTCACCGGTCGCAGCGAGTGATTAACGCTGTTCGGGAGAGTATGGCCGGGCGGGAAGCCTGGGCCAGATCCGGGGATGAGGTAATCCTTGTCTCTACGGGAAGTTCATGGGATGCGGCGTGCCGCGTCCGGGAGTGGCCAGAGTGCCTACTTTTAATCAGCTGGTGAAATTCGGGCGGGAGCACCCGCGTTACAAGACCGCGAGTCCGGCGCTGCAATCGTGTCCGCAGAAGCGCGGCGTCTGTACGCGCGTGTACACGCAGACGCCGAAGAAGCCGAACTCGGCGCTGCGGAAGGTGGCGCGGGTTCGCCTGACCAATGGAATTGAAGTGACGACCTACATTCCGGGCGTGGGCCACAACCTGCAGGAGCACTCGATTGTGCTGATTCGCGGGGGCCGCGTGAAGGATCTGCCGGGCGTGCGCTATCACGTGGTGCGCGGCACGCTCGACGCCACCGGCGTGGCGGGACGGAACCAGGGACGTTCGAAGTACGGAACGAAGCGGGCGAAAAAAGCGTAGCAGGGACGCGGCGTGCCGCGTCTTCGGCGCGAGCCAGACGCTCGAAGCCAGGAGCCAGAAGCTGAAATGCCTAGAAAAGGACATATCGCGAAACGGGCGGTCGAGACTGATCCGGTATATGGATCGGACTTGGTGACGAAGTTCATCAACTCGATGATGTGGCAGGGCAAGAAGTCGACGGCCGAGAACATCTTCTATAAGTCGCTGGTGAAGTTGCAGGAAAAGGGCGGCGATGAACCATTGAAGCTGTTCACGAAAGCGGTCGAGAACGCCAAGCCGCTGCTCGAAGTGAAGACCCGCCGTGTGGGTGGCGCGAACTATCAGGTTCCGATCGAAGTTGCGCCTGACCGGCGGACGTCGCTCGCCATCCGCTGGATTGTCAGCTACGCCCGCGGCCGCGGCGAAAAAGGAATGATCGACAAGTTGACCAACGAGTTGCTGGACGCCGCCAACGGCAAAGGCGCTGCCATCAAGAAGAAAGAAGACGTGCATCGTATGGCGGAGGCGAACAAGGCGTTTGCGCATTACCGCTGGTAGAGAGATTTTGTAATTTGGTAATCGGGGCTTTTGTAATTCTAGACCTCCGCGCCAGCAGTTGCCGTTAAATTACCAAATTACCCGATTACAAAATTACGAAATTTAGAGTTTAGAGCCCCCAGAAAGAGTAGATAACAGTCGTGCCCAGAACAGTCCCATTAGAGCGTTGCAGGAACATCGGCATCATGGCCCACATCGATGCCGGCAAGACCACCACGACTGAGCGCATCCTGTTTTATACGGGAAAGACGCATCGCATCGGCGAGGTGCACGAAGGCACGGCCATCATGGACTGGATGGAGCAGGAGCAGGAGCGCGGCATTACGATCACGTCCGCTGCGACCACCTGCACCTGGCGCGACATTCGCATCAACATTATTGATACGCCTGGCCACGTCGATTTTACGGCTGAGGTGGAGCGCTCGCTTCGTGTGCTCGACGGCGCGGTCGCGGTGTTTGACGCCGTGCACGGCGTGCAGCCGCAGTCCGAAAAAGTTTGGCGCCAGGCCGATAAGTACGGCGTTCCGCGGATTTGCTTTATTAACAAGATCGACAAGATGGGCGCCGATTTCGAGCACGCCGTCGATACCCTTCGCAAGCGCCTCAACGCCAAGCCCGTCGCGATTCAGATTCCCATTGGGCAGGAAGACAAGTTCCGGGGCGTGATCGACTTGGTCGCCATGAAGGCCATCGTGTGGAATGACGAGGCGATGGGCGCCGAATATGAGACCGAGGAGATTCCAGCCGAGCTGCAGAAAAAGGCTGAGGCGTTTCATACGCAACTGGTCGAAACCGTTGCCGAGAACGACGACGATATTCTGCACAAATTTCTGGAAGGCGAAGCGATTTCGGCCGACGAGTTGAAGCAATCGCTGCGCAAGTCGACCATCGCGCTCAAGCTGTTTCCGGTAGTCGTAGGAACGGCGTTCAAGAATAAAGGCGTGCAGCCGCTGCTCGATGCGGTGGTGGATTATTTGCCTTCCCCTCTCGACACGAAAGAAACCCATGGGCTCGATCCCGAAACCGGGAAGACGATCACGCGCAAAGCCGATGACAAAGAGCCATTCTCAGCCCTTGCGTTCAAGATCATGGCCGACCCGTTCGTCGGCCAGTTGACGTTCATCCGCGTTTATTCGGGAACATTGAAGTCAGGCGAGTCGGTGATGAACTCGCGTACCCAGAAGCACGAGCGCATCGGACGCCTGCTGAAGATGCATGCCAACAAGCGCGAAGACATTCAGGAGATTCTTGCCGGGGACATCTGCGCGGCGGTGGGTTTGCGCAACGTCAGCACGGGCGACACGATCTGCGAAGAGAAGCACCCGATTACTCTGGAATCGATTTCATTTGCGGTACCCGTGATTGCGGTCGCGGTCGAGCCCAAGACCAAAGCCGACCAGGAGAAAATGGGCATGGCGCTGGCCAAGCTCGCGCAGGAAGACCCAACATTCAAGGTTCACACCGATCCTGACAGCGGGCAGACCATCATCAGCGGTATGGGCGAGCTTCACCTCGAAATCATCGTCGACCGCATGATGCGCGAATATAAGGTCGAGGCCAACGTCGGCAAGCCCCAGGTGGCGTATCGCGAGACCATCCGCAAACACGCCGAAGCCGAAGGCAAGTACATCCGGCAGACCGGCGGACGCGGGCAATACGGGCACGCCAAGATTTATCTCGATCCGAACGAGCCGGGCAAGGGCTACGAGTTCATCAACGACATCGTCGGCGGCACGGTGCCGAAGGAATACATCAAGCCAATCGACCAGGGCATGCAGGAAGCGATGGAAGGCGGCGTTCTGGCCGGCTATCCGATGGTCGATATCAAGGCGACGCTTTACGACGGCAGCTATCACGATGTCGATTCGAACGAAATGGCGTTTAAGATTGCCGGTTCGATGGCGTTCAAGGAAGCGGCGCGCAAGGCGAGCCCGGTGATTCTCGAGCCGGTGATGGCGGTCGAAGTGGTCACGCCCGAAGATTTTGCGGGCGCGATTATGGGCGACCTGAGCTCCCGCCGCGGACGCATTGAAGGCATGGAGCATCGCGCCGGTTCGCAGGTGATCAAGGCCATCGTTCCGCTGGCCGAGATGTTTGGCTACGCGACGCACATGCGTTCGTCGACGCAGGGACGCGCCGAGTACTCGATGCATTTTGCGCGTTATGAAGAAGCCCCGAGGTCAGTGGCGGAGGAGATCATCGCCAAGACGCAGGGGAGGACGGCAACGAAATAGGTTCGTATCAGGGCGTGGCTTAAGCCACGCCGAATCGTGAGACTAGATTCGGGGCTTTAGCCCCTGAGGAAAAACGGAAATGGCGAAAGAAAAATTTGATCGCAATAAGCCGCACTGCAACGTTGGGACGATCGGCCACATCGATCACGGCAAGACCACGTTGACGGCGGCCATCACGAAGGTTTTGCAGAAGCACAATCCGAAGATTGTGTTCCGGTCGTTCGATTCGATCGACAACGCTCCGGAAGAAAAAGCGCGCGGAATCACGATTGCCACGGCGCACGTCGAGTATGAGACGGCGAACCGGCACTACGCGCACGTCGACTGTCCGGGCC
>JBAQJU010000116.1:0-12223 GCA_049300475.1 Terriglobales bacterium
GCTTCAAGGCGCTCCTCGAAGTGCCGAACTAGGTCTTTGGCGACCGTATGCGAAGCGCGCCCGAAACGAGTTTGGGCAGAAGGGCCTCACGAAGTTCAGCCAGTGTTCCCGATGCGCGTTCGTTGCAGACCACTCTGGAATGTAGCGGGCTGGCAATGCGGTCGAACTCCTTCATCAGTGCATCTGGAGGAGTAGCCACAAGAATGGGGCGGAAACTGGACTTGCTGATTTCCAGAAATGTGGAGCCGTTTGCATGGCTGACGATGAGTCGTGCGCCCATTCAGCCCATCTCAGGAGGAACTGGTTCGACACTCTCGCAGCAGCTTTCATCGCGATGAACCCTTGATTGATCGCGACCGGAACCTCGGCGACAGCAAGATAGCCGATGGGCGCACGCGATGACAAAAGCACTGTTCCTGCTGGCAGCAACCCTGAGGAGATTTGAGCCAGTCCCGTGTCGGTGATCTTCCGCTCCGTGCCGAGCAAAACAGGCGTCTTCAGAGCGGAAAGGTCTAGGAGTGTTGCTTTGCCCTCTTCCTGCCGGAGCCGATGATGATATTTCGGGAGCGATAGTACGCAAAGATGGCCGCGTGGTGATCGCTGTCAACCCAGCCCTTCACAGCAATAGCCAGCGGTTTACAATTGCACATGAACTTGGACATTACTTCCTTCATGAAGCACAGGTTCAAGAGCACGTTGACCAACGCTTTAGTGTGGCGTGGCGGAAAACTGATTCTTCCGGAGGAGTGGACTGGCTTGAAGTCGAGGCCAATCGTTTCGCAGCGGAACTGCTCATCCCGACGAAGTTCCTAACCAGAGACTTGGACTCGCTCGACGAGATCGGCAGGCACACAATTGTCGTACTGGCCAGTCGATACGGCGTGAGTAAAGATGCGATGAAGTTCAGGCTCACCAACCTCGGGATAATCGGCCTCAAGGAAATCTAACAATGCCCCCTCACTTTTCCACTTCATCGTTTTCAGCGTGAGGCCGTACCATCTGATCTCGAGTCTATCCTGTGTTCAGTTCAGCGTATCGAACGAGTATGTTGACACTGATGTGCTCGTGTCTCTCACGGCGAGGCGTGAGGCTCCGGCAAGAAGTACAAAAAGTGCTGCGGTGGGGCGACGGTGAACTGGATTCTGTGGACGCCGCTCTGAATCCTTCGACCTCCGCAATGTAATAATTGAGCACGAGGGTTCGGCATGAAGCGGCGGGAAGGGTACAAGGGCTACGTTATCGTGGCACGATCATGCGAGCTACGGGAAGGCGAGTTCTCGGCAGAGTTCTCCGTCGAGGAACATGAGCCGAATGGCGTCATGGAGACTGAATTCTATTTGCCCGCAACCTTCCCAACACACGAGTCCGCGATTGAGGCAGCAATTCAAGCCGGAAGGCAGCAGGTTGATGTGGGGTTTGAGAGGGGGCGTGAGGTGGTGAATGGGTGAGGTAACATCTGGGGTAACAACTGCGACTACATCTGCCTACTTGTGACCAAAATCAGCGTTGGGAAGTCGCTGAAATCATTAGTTTTCAATCGTTGTCGGATAATCTGTTGGTTCTAGGTTCAAATCCTAGCGGGCCCACCAGGATAGCTGGAAAAGACCGGTCGCGGTTTCGCGGAAGAAATCAGACCTAGCGCAATCGGTGGGGGATCCCTCCACCCAGCAGCGCCGCCACTAAAGCGATGGCGAGTCCACCCAGATACAGGGCGGTGAGGCCAAGGAAGACTACGGCCATCAGGGAGAGTACTGGCTCAAAGACGGAAAACAGCCACGCAAGGCAAGGAATCCAGATCGGACTCAGCGCGCTCCAAATCCCCACGAGCGCACACAATGCTAAAAGGGCGCCCCAGTTCGGCGTTATGGATTGTCTGCGCTGATGATCCCGGATTTCCATAACGAGTCCGAGGCTGGCGCGATTTCAGAGTGAGTCCAAGTTTAAAGCGATTCTATCACCATAAATGGAGCGTAACGGGCTCGTCCACTTACCCCACCGGCAAGCTGAAATAAAACACGGAGCCGTGACCCAGTTGGCTGGTGAGGCCGAGGCGGCCTCCGTGGGCTTCTACGATGGCTTTGCAGATGGCCAGGCCCATGCCGGTGCCGTGGACCTGCACGCGCTGGTTGCGTCCGCGATAGAACTTTTCGAAGACGAGGGACTGCTCGAAATCATCGATGCCGGGACCGCGATCGGCGATGCTGACGGTGAGCATGCCGGGTTTATTCGTAATCGAGTCCTTGGCTTCCGCAGTGATGCGGATAGGTGCGCCGGCGGGTGAATACTTAGCCGCATTTTCGAGGAGGTGAACGAGAACCTCCTTGATGTGCGCCGAGTCCATACGAGCGGGAGGAAGGTCGGAGGGGATGCGCACATCAACGGGGTGGTGGGCGAGGAGTTGCTTCAATTCGTCGAGCGCATCGTCGACGGTGGGCCGGAGGGGCGCGGTGTTAAAGGTGAACTCAACTTTATTGGCATCGAGTTGCGCCATTTCGGCGGCCTCACCGATGAGGCGGTTCAGGCGGTCGCTCTCCTCGTTGATAACGGTGAGCAATTCGCGGCTTTCTTCGAGAGAGTGTTTCGCCGAATCGTTTGGGCTGCCGAGCAACGACGTTACAGAGGCTTTGATGGCGGTGAGCGGCGTGCGAAATTCGTGGGTCACCGAATCGAGCAGTACGGAGCGCAATTGTTCGCTCTCGCGCGCCGCCTCGGCGCGGCTGAGTTTTTCGAAGGAGCTTGCCCGCTCAATGGCAATCGCGACCAGGCTGCCGATCGCGTCCAGTGTTTGCCGCGAGAGGCGTGAACCGGACACTCCCATGCTGCCAACGACGCGCATTCCTATGCGGAGTGGCATAAAGGCAAGTTGGCTGTCAGATTCGAGACGAGGTTCGCCCCGCAGCGCAACCAGTTTCAGATGGTGGGAGTCGATACCATCAATGGCGGGGCCGGAGCGGTAAATATCGGCGCGGCTGGAGAGGGCGATAGCGGCGGAGCGGACGCCGAACGATTCGACAATGTAACGCGGGATGGTGTTGAGGAGTTCCGCTGCATTATCGCTCGAGAGCAATAACTGGCTGAAGGCGTACAGGCGTTCCAGTTCCCGGCGGCGCTCGACGGCCATTCGTCCCTCGCGGCGGGCGCGCGCCGAAAGTTCACTCGCCGCGACAGCAGTGATCAGGAACGCAAACAGCGCGACCCAGTTTTGCGGGTCGGCGATGGTGAGCGTGCCGACCGGAGGAAGAAAGAAATAGTTAAAGACAAGCGTCGCGATCACGGACATGAAGACCGCGTGCCGTATGCCATAGAAGGCAGAGATCCCCAGGACTCCTAACAGAAATGCGAGGGCGGCGGTGGTGGCATTGAGGTGAAGCCAGCGGCCCGCCAGGGCGATGCCCGCGACCGACAAGGCCGCAATCAGGTATCCGAGAAAGGATCTGGCGGCAGATTTCACGAGGTGATTGTATGACAAAGAAAGGGTTCAAAGTCTCGGGGTTTCAAGATTTCAAGGACCAGGGCGGTGAGTGCTTGCAAGCGGCATCCGATCTCCAAACCTGTTCTTCTCCTCATCGACAAACCACGAACTCTCGACGACAATAATCGCAATCGCGATGACAAAAACTCCCGAACAGTGGCTGGAGGAGACGGCCCCGGCGGCGAAAAAGGGCGGCGTGTTCAAGCTTTTTCTGGGCTACGCCCCGGGAGTAGGTAAGACACACACCATGCTGACGGAGGCGATCCGGCGGCACAGCCGCGCCGAAGATGTTGTCATTGGAGTGGTCGAAACGCACGGGCGGAAAGCGGTTGCGGAACTGGTGACGCAACTGGACGGCATTCCACGGAAATCGATCGAGTACAAGGGCGCACTGTTTGAAGAAATGGATGTGGATGCGATTCTCGCGCGCCATCCGCGGGTTGTCCTGGTGGATGAACTGGCGCACACCAATATCGAGGGCAGCAAACACCGCAAGCGCTACGAAGACGTGCTCGAATTGCTGGATGCTGGCATCGATGTGCTTTCGACCATGAACATCCAGCATCTGGAGAGCGTGACGCCGACGGTGCAGGGCGTGACTGGAATTCAGGTGCGGGAGACGGTTCCTGACTGGGTGCTGCAGCGCGTTAACGAAGTGGTAATGATCGACCTCACGCCGGAAGCGCTGCAGAACCGGATGCGGCGCGGGGATGTCTATCCACAGGAGCGAGTGGGCCGGGCGCTGGAAAATTTCTTCCGCGAGACGAATTTGATTGCTTTGCGGGAACTGGCGCTGCGGCAGGTGGCGCAGGCAGTCGATCAGAGCCTGGAGCAGCACCGCGAAGTACTCGAAAAAGATCATGGGTCGGTGCCGATTCGCGAGCGCATCGCGGTATGCATCAGCTCGAATCCGGCGGCACAGTACTTGATCGCGCGGGGCGCCCGCATGGCGCAGGCGATGAATGCCGATCTGTTTGTCGTCTACACCGACATGGGGCAGGACAAGAGCGAGGAGAACCAGCGAACCTTGAATGCGAATCTTCACTTCGCGGAAAACGTTGGGGCGGCGCTGGTGCGGTTGGAGGGGAAGAGCGTGGCGGAGGCGGTGTCGGGATTCGTCAATGAGAAACACATTACACAAGTTGTGTTTGGGCGCTCGGCGACGCGCGGCTGGAAACGGTACTTCTATCTTTCGGCGATTCACCAGTTTTTGCGCGATGCCCCGACCGTGGACGTACACATTGTGACGCAGGAACCGAACTGAAGTGGTCATGCAGGAGGTTCGTATTCTGGAACATAAGCACATTCTGGTGGTGGACGACGAATCGCAGATTACGCGCGTGCTGCGGACTTCGCTTTCGAGCCACGGATACGACATTCGCGTCGCCAACGACGGCGAGACGGCGCTGGAGATCATGAAGGACTGGACGCCGGACCTGGTGGTCACCGACCTGGCCATGCCCAATATGGACGGTTTGGAGTTGTGCCGGCGGCTGCGCACGAAGACGCAGGTTCCAATCATCGTGCTCTCCGTGCGCGGCGAGGAGCGAACCAAGGTGAAAGCGCTCGACGCGGGCGCCGATGACTATGTGACCAAGCCGTTCGGGATGGAAGAGCTGTTGGCACGCGTGCGGGCGAATCTGCGCCGCGGCCGCACGGACGATTCGGAATTGGCGCCGATCGAGTTGGGTGATTTCCGAATCGACCCGGGAGCGCGCAGCGTTCTTGTTAAGGAACGTGCCGTGCATCTCACGCCGAAGGAATTCGACTTGCTTGTCTACATGGCTCGCCATTCAGGAAAAGTTGTAACCCATCGAGTCTTGCTGGCCGCGGTGTGGGGAGGAGAGAGCACCGAGCAGGTGGAGTATCTTCGCGTATTTGTTGCGCAGTTGCGAAAAAAGCTGGAACCGTCCCCGAATTCCCCTCGTTATATTGTGACCGACCCGTGGGTTGGTTACCGCTTTGAACCGGGGGCATAGTCCCGCTTGTTACCCTGCTCGCTCCCGCTCCCAAAGTTTTACGATTTCCTTATTTTCAATTTATACGGATTTTACGGGTGTTCGCGTCCAATGGGCTGGATGCCGGCAGATGTGGCCAGCACAATGGGAGCAAGAACATGTCGATTCAAGAAGTGTCCGCGGAACGGTTTGCACAGTTGTTTCACCACTATCATCAGGCGCTGGCTGATGAATCTGGAAACGCGGCCTGCACCCGTACCAGCGATGCCTGGGCGGATGTGCCGCCCCCCGAGAAAAGCCGAATGGTTGTCGCCGCGCGACTCGCCCTGCTCGAGGTGGAACTCATTCCCAGCGAGCGCCAGGCCAGGCGATATTTCGCCAAGCCGGGCGAAGCCGAGTGGGGTTGCTGAGCAATCCCGTGAGTTGGCTTGCAGGTTTCCTTTATGACTTCTTTACGAACTACTTATGGCCCCTTTACGGGCACGCCTGTCTAATTTTCCTGGAACCGCCCGGCTCATTCAATAGGCCTTGATGGCTTTTCCGCTGCTGATATTGTGTGCGTTATGTGAGGCCTTCCTTCTACGGTTCCTTATGGGGCTGGTGAGGGAGGGCCGAGAGGCGTCTCGTGCGAAAGGTGGTCCTCGGCGGTCAAAGCAGGCAATAGAAAGTAGAGAACTCTTTCCTATGAAATCGGAATCGATTCAAAGCAGGCATAAGGAGAAGCAGAAGCGCACAAGGGCCGTGTTCGTGCTAATCGGAATGCTCGTCCTAATATCTGCGCTTCCGCTTCGTGCGCAGGAAGCAAGCAGCCCTGCTCAAGCCGTTCCGCCTGATGTAATGAAACAGCTTGAGGCCCTGACCAAACGGGTTGAGCAGCTTGAACAGCAACTGAAAGAGCATGAAGCGGCGGGACAACCGACCACGGTGGTTTACAGCGCCAAGGCGACGGCGCCCGCTCAGTCAGTTGCGACGCCTGCGATTACGCAAGGCGAACTCTCGGCCGCAGAGCCGGCGAAAGATGAGAAAATCGCCCCTTTTTCAGATTGGGACTGGACTTGGCTCAACGGCAACCCGCGCAACAAAGACGTCGCCTTCGACTCAAAATTCTTTACCCCGGAAATCCGGGCCGATATAACGTACAACTACGATTTCAACAAGCCCATCGATAACTCGATCGGCGGGTCGAGCGAAATATTCCGCTCCAACGAAATCCAACTGGAACAGCTCGGCCTTGGGGGCGATTTTCACTATGACAATGTACGCGCCCGATTCATGACTCAATTTGGCATGTACTCCACCACCACGGTGCGCAATGACCCCAGTTATGCCAAAGGGCAATGGAACATCAACGAAGCGAACCGGTACCTGGCGGAAGCCTACGGCGGCTACCATATCAATGCATTGGACGGAATCAACGTCGACGCGGGAATTTTCCTCTCCTACATCGGTTTGTTCAGTTATTACAACTTCGATAACTGGGCCTACCAGCCCTCGTACGTCTCCTCCAACACCCCCTGGTTTTTCGAGGGTCTGCGAGTACAGGTTTTTCCCACGCCCCACTTGAAAATCGAGCCGTGGATTATCAATGGATGGCAATCCTACGCGTCGGCCAATTCGAGAAAGGGTTTGGGTGGACAGGTCAAGTGGACTCCGCGGCCATGGGTGAATATCATCTCCAACAATTACGGCCTTGGTCATGACGACCTCTACATACCGAAGCGGGGCCGCATCCACACCGACGACAGTATCGAGGTCAAGTATTTCGACAAACCGGGAAACCGGCTCGACAAGATGGCTTTTTCCTTCACCGGCGATCTGGGTTGCGAGTTTGGCGGCGGAGTTAGTTGCCACGGCAACACTTCAGGTGGCCCGAAGCAGAGCTTTATTGGCTACATGCTTTATAACCGGGCATGGTTCAAGAAAGACATCTATGGACTGACCATCGGCGGCGGCCAGATCAACAATCCGGGACGCTATCTCGTTCTGCTTCCGCCCATCAATGGTGAGACTGCCCCCTCCGCTGCCATCAACGCACCCTACTTCACCGGGAATCCTGGCGACCCATTCAAGGCCTGGGATATGTCAGTTACGTACGACTACATGCCGAAGCAATGGATCACTTTCCGCTGGGAGTACGACTACCGCCACGCGAGTGTGCCCTATTGGACCGGTCGCGGAGGGATTACGCCGCCTGGCTCAGGGGGAGTGCCTTATACCAACAACGGATATCCTCAGTTCTTCGCTTGCAACAACGGAAATTCGTCCATGCAAGAGACCCTCAGCCTGGCGGAATCCGCGTGCGGCAGCCCAGGCAGTACGAGTAGCGTATGGTTTCCTGATCTGCGCCGCGACGAATCGTTGGTGGACATCGACATCATGGTTAAGTTCTGAGAATAAAGTGTTGTCGCAACAAAATACTAGGTTGCGTCTGGAGGTGCCTGCTTGCAAGACCTGATCTTTATCGTGATTACGATTCTGTTCTTCGTGCTGTCGCTGGCCTACGTTGAATTCTGCGAGCGCATTCGCTGAGGAAGCTGAAGGAGAAAATTGATGAATGCCGAATCGATTGTCATGCTCGTGATCAGCGCCGGCTTGATGGCCTATCTGCTGTACGCGCTGCTGAGGCCGGAGAAATTCTAAAATGACGGCTAATGGTTGCTTTCAAATCGCACTCTTTCTCGCGTTGATTCTCGCGATCACGAAGCCGCTGGGCGTGTTCATGGCCCAGGTGTTCAGCGGTGAGCGGACTTTTCTCGATCCCGTAGCTCGGCCTGTCGAGCGCTTGCTTTATCGCGTGACCGGCGTCGATGAGAAGCACGAGATGCGCTGGACCGAGTATGCCTTCACCATGCTGCTGTTCAGCGGCGTCTCGATGCTGTTGCTTTATCTGATCGAGCGCGTTCAGCGTGTGCTGCCCTGGAATCCGCGGCAGTTTGCGGGCGTGCTGCCGGCGCTGGCCTTTAATACCGCAGCATCGTTTACGACCAACACAAACTGGCAGAACTATTCGGGCGAGAGCACCATGAGCTATTTCACGCAGATGGCCGGCCTCGCCTACCACAACTTTGCTTCGGCAGCAGTGGGGATCGCGTTGGCGATCGCTTTTATTCGAGGCATCGCGCGCCGCGAGAAGGAAACGATCGGGAACTTCTGGGTCGATATGACGCGCTCGACCCTGTGGGTGCTGCTGCCGCTTTGCATCGTCTACGCGATGGCGCTGGTGTCGCAGGGTGTGGTGCAGAATTTCCACCAGTACGACACCGCGAAACTGGTCGAGCCGCAACAGGTCCAGAGAACCGGGGCAGACGGCAAGCCCGTGGTTGGCGCGGATGGCAAACCTGTCATGGATACCGTGACCGATCAGGTCATCGCACAGGGTCCGGTCGCTTCGCAGGAAGCGATCAAGATGCTGGGTACGAACGGAGGAGGCTTTTTTGGAGCGAATAGCGCCCATCCATTCGAGAATCCCACGCCACTTAGTGACTACTTGCAAATATTTTCTATCTTTGTCATTCCCGCGGGACTTACTTACACGCTCGGACGAATGACGGGGTCACAACGTCACGGCTGGGCAGTTTGGACGGCGATGGCGATTCTGTTCGTGGTCGGGGTTTCGTCGGCCTATTGGGCGGAGTCCAAAGGCAACCCGCTGCTGCATGGGGTCGACCAAAGGGTGAGCGCGCAACAGGCGGGCGGCAACATGGAAGGCAAGGAGGTGCGCTTTGGCATCGCCGATTCCGCATTATTTGCCACAGTCACGACGGACGCGAGCTGTGGCGCCGTCAATGGCGCCCATGATTCCTTTACGCCATTGGGTGGGATAGTCCCGCTGGTGAACATTATGCTCAGCGAAACTGTATTTGGAGGAGTGGGCGCGGGGTTATACGGCATTTTGATTTATGTCGTGTTATCGGTGTTTATTGCCGGACTTATGGTCGGACGAACGCCCGAGTATCTTGGCAAAAAGATCGAGGCTTATGACGTGAAAATGGCGATGCTGGTGACGCTGGTCTTCCCGCTCATCATTCTGGTACTTACGGGTGTGTCGTCGGTTGAGGGATTTGGGACTTCGAGCATCAGCAATGCGGGGCCGCACGGTCTGACCCAAATTCTTTATGCGTTTACGTCCATGGCAGGAAATAACGGCTCCGCGTTCGGAGGACTCAACGGAAACACGCTCTGGTACAACACTTCGGGTGCCATGACGATGCTCGTCGGGCGGTTCTTCATGATCATTCCCATGCTGGCGATTGCCGGCAATCTGGCGAAGAAAAAGGCTGTGGCTCCCTCGGCCGGAACTTTTCCTGTGACCACGCCGCTGTTCTCCATTTTGCTGGTGTCGGTCATTGTGATCGTCGGGGCGCTCACATTTTTTCCAGCGCTCAGTCTGGGGCCAATACTCGAACACTTGTCGATGATCGCTGGGAAGACTTTCTAAGGGGCATATGGCAGAGCAAAAAAGCAAAAGTTTGTGGGACGCGAAGATCATCCGGCGGGCGCTCGTCGATGCCGTCGTGAAACTCGATCCGCGCACCATGATGAAGAACCCGGTGATGTTCGTAGTCGAGGTCGGCAGTGTGGTGACGACGGTGCTGCTGTTCGGAGGCAAGCAGAGGTTCGGGTTCAATCTGCAGATCACGCTCTGGCTCTGGTTCACGGTGCTCTTTGCAAACTTTGCCGAGGCGATGGCCGAAGGCCGCGGCAAGGCGCAGGCAGATACACTGCGCAAAGCGAGATCTGAAACGGTCGCGCGACGGTTGCTACCGAACGGCGAGATTGAGACGGTGGCGAGTTCGAAGCTGCGTGTCAATGATGTGTGCACGGTGGCGGCATGCGAATTCATTCCGGGCGACGGAGAAGTAATCGAAGGCGTGGCTTCGGTGGACGAGTCGGCGATCACGGGCGAATCGGCGCCAGTAATTCGCGAGGCCGGAGGGGACAGGTCGGCAGTAACCGGAGGAACGCGCGTGCTTTCCGACCAGATCAAGGTGCGCATTACTTCAAATCCGGGAGAAACGTTTCTCGACCGGATGATCGCGCTGGTCGAAGGCGCGGAGCGGCAGAAGACTCCAAATGAAATCGCACTCAATATTCTATTGGCGGGCTTAACTATTATTTTCCTTCTTGCAGTCATTACACTGCAGCCGTTCGCCATCTATTCGGGATCGCCACAGACCGTATTCGTACTGGTGTCGCTGCTGGTCTGCCTGATTCCGACCACCATTGGCGGTCTGCTTTCCGCGATTGGCATTGCCGGCATGGACCGATTGGTGCAACACAACGTGCTGGCCATGTCGGGGCGCGCGGTGGAAGCGGCGGGCGACGTCAATACGCTGTTGCTCGATAAGACGGGCACGATCACGCTGGGCAATCGCCAGGCCGCGGAGTTTATCCCCGCGCCGGGGATTACCGAGGCCGAGATGGCCGATGCCGCACAACTTTCGTCGCTCGCTGACGAGACCCCGGAGGGTAGATCAATTGTTGTGCTGGCGAAGGAACGCTACGGGCTCCGCGGGCGCGAATTGGCCTCTCACGAAGCTGTGTTCGTTCCTTTTACCGCGCAAACGCGCATGTCGGGCGTACATCTGGATGGGCGTGAGATTCGCAAGGGAGCGGTGGACTCGATCACGAAATATTTGAATCAGTTTGGCACTTCACTGCCGCGCGAAATTCAGGCGAGCGTGGAACAGATTGCGCGTTCCGGCGGCACGCCTTTGGTGGTGGCGGAGAACCAGCGCGCTCTGGGTGTGATTTATCTGAAGGACATCGTCAAGGGCGGGATGAGCGATCGCTTCAAGCAACTGCGGGCGATGGGCATCAAGACGGTGATGATCACGGGCGACAATCCGCTGACGGCTGCGGCGATTGCACGTGAAGCCGGCGTCGACGATTTTCTCGCCGAGGCAACTCCGAAAGACAAGATGGACCTGATCCGGCGCGAGCAGGCCGACGGCAAACTGGTAGCCATGACTGGCGACGGCACCAACGACGCGCCCGCCCTCGCGCAGGCCGATGTCGGCGTAGCCATGAACACGGGTACGCAGGCCGCGAAGGAAGCCGGCAACATGGTGGACCTCGATTCCAATCCTACCAAGCTCATCGAAGTGGTCGCCATCGGCAAACAGTTGCTGATGACTCGCGGTGCTCTTACTACTTTTTCAATTGCCAACGATGTAGCCAAGTATTTTGCGATTATTCCCGCGATGTTTGCGGGCACGTTTCCGGTTTTGAATGCGTTGAACGTGATGCATCTGCGAACGCCGCAATCGGCCGTGCTATCGGCAGTCATCTTTAATGCGCTGATTATTGTTGCCCTGATTCCGCTCGCGCTGCGAGGCGTGAAGTACCTCCCGATGAACGCCGAGGCTCTGCTGCGGCGAAACCTGCTTGTCTATGGTCTTGGCGGATTGGTGGTTCCGTTCATTGGCATCAAGTTAATCGACATGTTAATTACTGGCATAAGACTAGTGTAAGACTTGACACTAACATATTTCTTGAAACAAGTTATAATCCACGGGTCTCCCCGTGCAGTTAGCCGCGCAAGGTGCGGTTCGGGAGAAGCACGGCTGGGGCCTTCCGACCCAGCAGGCGCAATCCTGGCTTGCTGGGTCCCGGCCGTGACCTCCCGGGTCACGGTTTAAAAGCGGTGCTGGAGGGAGTAAGAAGAATCGATGAAAAAACATCTGCTGAACGCGGTACTGATGACGATCGCGACGACTGTGCTTTTGGGAATTTTGTATCCGTTGCTCGTGACCGGAATGGCGCGGCTGTTTTTCCCTGATCAGGCCAGTGG
>JBAQJU010000117.1:0-16116 GCA_049300475.1 Terriglobales bacterium
AGGCAACAGAGCGCCGGCTGCCGAAAGTGTGCTGCTGAACGTACCGGTCGCGAAAGAAGCAGTTGTTCCGCTGAGGCCACCGATGAGAGTGCCTCCGGCAAGCTGCAAGTATCGGGCATCGGTGAAACCCGTGTCCAGATTGAGGGTTCCGCTGGTGGTGATGGGGCCACCGGTGAGTCCGGTCCCGCTGCTGATGCGGGTAACCGTTCCTCCGGAACTAGGGGATGCGTTGGTGATCGTGACTGTGCCACCCAAGGCCACCGTGCCTCCGCCCGACAATCCCGGTCCCGCCTGTACGGTGACCGAGTTATTGGCGAGCATCGCGTTGGTGACGCCAGCGGAAGGGATGCTGATGGTGCCGCTGGTGGTGATCGGCCCTCCGGTCAGGCCTGCGCCGGTATCGATGCCGGTTACCGTCCCATTGCTGGTACCGGGAAAAGTCTGCCCTGACGCAAAGTTAATTGCCCCATTGCTCGCGATGGACAGTCCGGTTTCGCCGGGCGTGTTTCCATTCGACCCAAACAGGAGGTTCAATGAGCCAGAGGGATTGGAGGAATTATTTCCGGTGGGCTCGGCCTGCCAGCGGAAGTTCTGCGTAATCGGCGACGAGTTGCTGCTGTTGAACGAGGACGCCTGCAAATCGAACGGATTGGAGTTGAAGCCTTGCGTCGTGGTCGCCGTGCCTGTCTTAGGCAAGAGGGCGCCTGCTGCCGAGAGTGTGCTGCTGAATGTACCGGTCGCGGCGGACAAACCTCCGGTGAAAGCGGCAGTTGTCGCGTTCAAACCGCCGGTCAGTGAGCCTCCCGAAAGCTGTAAATATCGGGTGTCGGTGTAACCCGTATTCAGACTGAGGGTTCCACTGGTGGTGATTGGCCCCCCGCTCAGTCCCGTTCCACTGCTGATACTGGTGACCGTTCCGCCGGAGCTGGGAGAAGCATTGCTGAGGGTAATCGTGCCGCCCAAAGCCACCGTGCCGCCGCCTGACAGTCCCGATCCAGCCTGCACCGTGACCGAATTGTTGGCGAGCATGGCATTGGTCACACCATTGGAAGGGATGCTGATGGTGCCGCTGCTGGTGATCGGTCCCCCGGTCAGACCCGCGCCCGTATTGACGCTGGTCAAAGTTCCAGTGCCGGTGCCGGGAAACGTCTGGTTGGGGGCAAAAGTAAGAATTCCCTTGTTGTTGACTGAAATGCCAGTTTCGGTAATGTTGCCGGTGACTCCGTACAGCAAGTTAAGAGTCGCAGAGGTACTCGTGGTATCGTTGCCGACTGGCTCAGCCTGCCAGCGAAAGATATAATTCGCAGCCCTGCCCAGGATGGTATTGAACAATGAGGTTTGAATGTCCAGAGGACTGGAGATGTAGCCTTGCGAAGCCGTCGCGGTACCGCTGGGAGCTATGACGGTACCTCCGGTAGCGGTGAACAGGCCTCGAATATAGGCGGTTCCGGAAACATCCAGCATACCGGCTGGGCTGGTATTACCAATACCTACATTGCCGCCCGATTCGAAGATGGCCGAACTGACGACGTCACAGTTGTCGGAGAACTTGGCGATCTGATTGGCGGCGCCGCTTCCATCGGTGCCGATGGAACAGAAGACTGTCGGCGCCATGAGCAAAGGCGGTGTGCGAGCGTCCAGAACCCTGGGGGCGCTCTGCGAATTCTGGGGATGCGGTTGGGCGCCATTCGCCAGTTGAGCCGAGGAATTTAGACTGTCTGCCAGGACGAACGCGGAGGCCGGTTTACCTCCCAACAAATCCGAGTCGGCTGCCTTGAGCGCATAGGCCACGCTTAAGAACAGAACGCGCGGCTGTTCCAGGTGTCCCTCAGCACGGATGCCTAACCAGCGAGCTTGGCCTCCGGAGAAAATCTCGAGCGGCAAGCCCGCATCATTCGTTGCGCCAAGCAAGACGCTATAATGGCCGGACGAATCGAGATGCACCTGTTGGTACTCTTGCCAGACGGGAGACTGACCATCCGGATCACTGTAAAGCGTAAAGGTGATTCCCAGACTGCCCGTGACCGGCTTGCCTGTCTCATCATGGATAGATCCATTCGTGCGAATTAACCGAGGCACACTGACTGCTGTAGAAGAGGCCGAATAAGATTGCAGTCCATCCACCTGACCCAATGCAAAGGCGCCATAGAATAGAGAGGCTGTGAAGACGCACACAGCAAGGCGACCGAAGCGCACAAACACCTCCTGCTCAGCGATTTCAAGGGGGAGTGGGTTGAAAAGGTCGGGCGGGGGGGAACGATGCCTGACCGGATAACTGATTCTACAACAGAAGTACTTTAGTTTGCAAAGGCTAAATCAAAACCCTAAAGACCTTACATCTTGGTGTATTTTCTCCGCAAGTATCCAGATGGCGTAGTCATGCGAAATTAACCTTTGGATGAGGCACTTTTGGATGCTTCAAGCACCAAAAGAGGAATTGACGGCCTATCGTTTCTGCGTTTAGATGTGGTCGGATACCCAGCGCCAGGCAAAGGTGATTTACCTGAATCTGCCGCCCTTTCGCGCTCAATCCAAATCACGGGAGAACATGAGAACAATGAAAACGCTGATGTTGATGATTTGTATGACAGGCCTACTGCCTCTCGCTTTTTCTCAGAGCGCCCCGCCAGCGCACATAACCCCTGCCGACTCTAAGAACCACCTTGGCGAAACGGTAGTCGTCTGCGGCAAAGTAGTGGACGCCAAAGTTCTCAAGTATGGAATCGCGGGCCATGGAAAGCCGGTATCGTTCTTTCTCGATCAACCTGAAGCGAATCCCGTCTTCTATTTCCTAGCGTTCGGGGCTCAGCCTGGCGGTCCCCAAGAGGTTACTGCCGCCTACCAGGGCAAGCACGTATGCGTGACGGGCAAGATTAATGAGGCAACTAGCGGGGGGCCATTTATCATGGCTGCTGATCGTTCCCAGATTAAGACTCAACCAGAATCCAAGTAGCGCAATTAGCCTTCGACTCGTACCCCTCGAAATCTGCGAACGTCCATGGCGGGAGAGCGCTTGCGGCGGTCCGCAGTTTTATGGGACGGGGTTAGGTCTAGAGGTTGAGCCTGCCGCGATGCGTGAGAACGTATCACGGCAAGATGGAAAGGGTCACCGATATGAAGAAGAACTTGCTCCTCTTCCTGCTGTTGTGGGCAGGGGTCGATCTGTCAGCTCAAACCGTTCTTCAGCAATTTACGGCCGTCAGTAGCGGAGCTGGCACGGTCTCAGACATGGATCTTCCACAGCCGACCGCCAAGGGGAGCGTTCTTATCGCGATGCCGGTGCAACTTTCTCCCGACGTAAAGCTTATAAGCGTGACTGACAATGCACCGGATGGCGGGAACACTTATAAACAAGTTGTTGGTGCGACTTCCTCCTGCGGGAAACAATCTCTGGAGATCTGGTACTGCGAGAATTGCAATCCCGGGGTAACCGAACTCAAATATCATTTATCTGGTCACGTGAGGGCCAGTCTTAATAGTTTTCTCGAAGTATCGGGGTTAGCGTTATCTTCCGTGGTGGATGGAAACGGGGTCCACCTGGACGATGGCGCTGCCGCGAGCGCAGGTTTGGAGGTAGGACCAAGCATCAAGACCAGCGCGAACGATTTCATTATTGCCCGCTATTTTTCTTCTCCTCCACCTCTTCCGACCGGCGTTACGCCTGCGGCATGGAAGTACAATCCCTCTTTTGTTTACGTGACCAATGGAGCGGCGGGGACCTATCAACCAACGCTAACCGGGGGGAGGGCCGCGAGCCTGTATTGCATGGGCATGGCAGCGTTTAAAACCGGTGCGCCCGTTCCTGCTTCACCGCCTGCTGCGCAGGAATAGGCGCACCATCGCCCATACAGATATACTTTCTACTGCTTGGTGGGCTCCTTCGAGGGCACCATGGCCGCCGCGCTCTGTTTTTTCGAGGCATCGACACCCAGTTCTTGCAGCACCGTTTCCCGCAACTTCATGTATCCGATGGCTCCGCTCATGAAGTGACCATTGATGAAGAAGCTCGGCGTTCCCTGTAATCCGAGCCGCTTGCCTTCCTGGGCATCATTTTTCACTTCAGTCGCTTGCTCTCCGCTGTCAAGGCACTTATCGAAACGGGTGGTGTCGAGTTTCAACGCGGTGGCCTGTTGTCTCAGGTCAGAAGTTTGCAGCCGTTTGGTTTGAAACAGGGAATCATGAAACTCCCAGAATTTACCTTGTTCGCCTGCGCAATGCGCGGCCTCGGCGGCTTTTGCAGCAAGCGGGTGCATGGGAAGGGGAAAGTCTTTGTAGACGAGTGAAACCTGGCTGCCAAACTGTTCCCGCAGACGGGCGAGATCCTCATTCACTTTCTGGCAGTAAGGGCACTCATAGTCCGCAAATTCGACAATCTGAACGGGAGCGTTGGCAGGGCCAAGCCGCGGAGCGTCCCCCACCTCGACATGAGCTTTGGGCTGGTCCAGTTCAACCACGACACCATATTGGCCTCGCAGATCGGCAATGTAGGCGTCGTGTGCTTTCTTGAGACGAAGCTGGTGTACCGTGTCGATGATTTTGCTGCGGGCCGACTCATAGGACTCGTCGGTTTGAACGCCCTCATAGTAGAAGCGCAGCTGATCTTCGGTCGGTTCCGGTATGTTACTGGAGACATGGCGCTTGAACAATTCATCGAGCGTCACGCCTTCTTTTTTCGCTTGCATTTCCAAGAGTTGATTGTCGATGAATTCATCGAGCGCATCCCGCTCGGCAAGATAGTATTTGTATTTGGCTTGAAGCAGTCTTCCGGCTTCCTTGTCCTCCAACTCATGTGTAGTCACCTTGCTACCGGCAATTTCGGCGACTACCGTGGAGTCATTCTGGCCAACGGCTGGGACGGAAAAAGCGCCTAGAGCTATTCCCAATCCAAGCGCGATCAGAGTGTATTTGTTCGACATTGTGAAGATTTCCTCTCTTTCAAAAAAGGGATTTTTTGAGAATCAAGAGGGGGAGGGCCCAGACGCCAAGCATACCACACCTGGCGTCCGGGGTATTCGGGATTTACTTACTTCCGTAAGACCAAAGACTAGAAGTCGTGGTCTTCCGGCGTGCAGGTGCAGGGCAGTCCGCTCAACAGCGCGTCATAGTAGCAGAGGTTCTGCAACAGTGCTTCTTCTGGGCCGCCCAGGTTCGCGTCAGCGAACTTGGTTTCGGTGATGGCGTACGTGTTGGCTTTAACAGCCTGGATGTGCGTCGCAAATCCACGGAGTCCGGCCGTCGGAATAACGTTGGTCGGGTCCAGAGACGAGGACGAAATGACCTTGATCACGCCCCGAGTCGGCACTTTGCCGGTCAGAGGGTTGGCGGTCAGGTTGGTCTTTACGTCTTCCGAGAGCAAGCCGTCAGGCGTGATCTGGCAGGCGCAGCATTCCGTCAGTTCCTGGCTATCGTCGAACACATAGAAGGCCGCCCACAGGTTGCCCGCTGAGTCGCCATCGTTGATGAAACGAGCCGTTGCGTCCGGCGCAGCGGCCACGTTGTTGGAGTAATAGGAGACAAAATAAACGCTATTGTCGCCCGTTGTGGTTGCGGATTGAGCCGCAGCAGTCCCAGCAATGCCCAGCAACAGGGCGATCGCCAGCATCAAAAGACTTGCCTTTTTCATGGTTGTTGATCCTCCTCTTGGATACGCCGGACGCTGGGGGGAGGTCAGCTGTGGCGCTTGGGGAACTTTACCTTATGGGTTTTTTTTTACAACTCTCCAGCTGGCGTAGCCAAAGATACTAGCTGCGTAAACTAATACTTCTGGGTAGTCTCACGGGGATACGACCACGCATGGGATTCGTGCAGAAGGCCGGGCCCGGTGACGCTGGGATTCCATAATGCCAAGGTCTTCGTAAGACCATTTTTCGTCATTGCGGTGGAGCTTCTTGTTGGGCTTTCTCGAGTAGTTCCTTAGCCTTGGCCTTCATGAGTTCCCCCAGAGCCTCAGGGGACAAACCCTGTGGGGGAGGTGTCAGGGTACTGTCGTACTGGGGTGGCAAAACGGACAGCCCGGGCTCAGGCGGTTTCCAATAGGGAGAGGCTTGGGGTTGGGCAGGGGCAACAGAAGCGGTACTGGGAGTGTCCGTTTCGGGCCGTTGCAGCGATAGCAGTACCTGCGTGGGATCATCCGGGTGTTGCGGGGAGTTGACAATGATGAAATTGAAGTGAGAACCATTCAGCAACTGCGTCAATATGTCGTTTGCGCGTCCCGGGCCACTGTGCTCAACGATGCGCTCCTGGCCGCTTCCGGGTGGAACGTCGATGGTGGCGCCGGTCTTCTCCGCAACCAGCTTCAGCACATCGCCCAAGGTTGCGTTTTCCGCATTAATCGTGAGCTGGCCGTTTCGATAAATGACCACCGGCGCATGCGCCGCGATGGCACCCGTTTCCCCTGGTACGGCGCTACCCTCAACCGGCAACGGTGACAATGTGGCGCCGACTGCAGCGTTGTGGTTTCCAGCTACCGCCGGCCTAGTTGACGAGACGCCCATGACCGTCAGAGGCGGTTGCTCGACCTTGCGGGCGACCTCCCACTTTTCAGCCACTGGAGCGGCGGCAACTGCCTGGGGCAGCGGAATCTCGACGCGGGTTGGAGGGGGCAATTCCCGGACCACGGGGGAGGCCGCCACTACATTTGGCAGCGGAGGTGATGCGACGCTGCGAGCAATATCCAATGATGATTCAAGTGCTGGCGGAGCGGCGACGATTTGCTGGGGCAGCGGTTGCTCGGCGCGGGGAGCCTGGCTCAGATCGCGGGCCAAAGGAGCGGCCGCCACGGCCTGCGGAAGCGGAGGCGATACGACGTTGCGAGCAATATCCGATGATTCGAGCGCTGGTGGAGCAGCGACGATTTGCTGGGGCAGCGGGTACTCAACGGCGGGTGCGCGAGTTGACTCCCGGACCACTGGTGCAGCCGCAACTACGTTCGGCAGCGGTGGCAACTCGACGTGGCGGGCGACATCCCATTTTTCAACCGCCGGAGCGACGCCTACTGCCTGCTGGGAAAGTGGGATCTCCGGGCGGGAACCATGATCCAGGTCTGGGACCGCGGGAGCGGCCGCGACTGCATGCGGTAGTAGCAATTCGACGAGGCGAGCATTGTTCCACGGCAGCACTGCCGGGGGAGCAGCCACGATTTGCTGGGGCAGCGAGACCTCGACGCGGGAGGGATAGCTCAATTCTTGAACTGCCGGCGCAGCTGCCACTATATGCGGCGGGGGCAATTCGACGGTGCGAGCAGCACTCCATGGTTCCACAGCCGGAGGGGCCGCGATTACTTGCTGAGGCACCGGGAATTCGAGCGCGAGCGGGCGGTTCAACTCGGCGACCACTGGGGCAGCCGCAACCACCTGGGGTGGTGGCAGGGCGACCTGGCGGGCGACGTCCCATGTTTCAGCCGCCGGAGCGACGCCAACTGCCCGTTGGGGCAGCCGGGTCTCGAGAAGGGAGCCATGGCCCAAGTCTCGAACCGCTGGCGGAGCCGCTACAACATGCGGCAGCGGAGGTGATTCGACGCTGCGAGCCGCATTCCAGGATTCGACCGCTGGAGGAGCGGCCACGACTTGCTGGGGCAGCGGCGTTTCTTCGCTGTGGCGGGAAATGTCCCGGTGTCCCACCAAGGGGATGGCAGCCACTGCCTGCTGGGGCATTGAAACGTCGACGCGCCGAGCAGAGATCAGATCTTGGATCACTGGAGCGGCAGCGACCGCCGGCGGCAGCAGCGGTGCTTCGGTCCTGCGGGGAAAGTTCTGTCCTTGAACGACAGGGACTGCTAATGTTTCTGGTCTCCGGGTGGAAGGCAGGGCAGAGGCAGCATTCACATTGGAGGCGCTGGAGGTCTCAAGCCGAATCTCCGTCAACACCGAATATCTGGGATCCGAAACTAGAACGCCCTCCAAAATAACGAGGCGCGGATGAGGAAGTGAAGAGGGCGTCCGGTAGATGCCCTGATTGTCGATAGTTCCGCACGTTATGCCGGAACAACCGAGCCCGGAGACGTTCCAACGTACTGCGACCGGTTTTCCCTCAGAGTCAGTCACATCGAAGCGCTGAGCTTGATTTACGGGAAGAGTTGCGCCATTCGGATGAATGACAAATCGGCGCGGAACGGCACGCATAGATCGATGAACAGTCAATTTCTGCGGGACTGTCGACGTGGATGCAAAGCCCATGCCGGCCAGCAACCCGGCCGTCATGACAATGCGAGCCAATCTCCCCGTGCGGGCAAGCAATTCCAGAATAGACCTCCTGCGCGAGAAACATATCGCGTGATCGCACCTTGCTGGACTGTTCCTTCGCATAACCGACCCACTCGGCGTTCAGTCGTCAACCGGCGAGGGAAGCCGATTGGCTGTTTGGCTCTTGTATCTTCATCCAAAATCCAACGCTGCTAGGGGAAGTCTACAGCGGAATAGCTGGGGGAGGAAAGAACTTCGGAGGAGTAGACTCCTCCAGGAGCAATGCCGCCGGAAACAAGATGGTCACCTGGGATACCGTGGGCAAAAGTCCATCATGTACCCATACTTCGACCTCCCGGCTAGTTCATAGCGCTGAGGCACATACAGTTGACCACGCGGGACTCCAGGCGGCAATCCCACGATTGGACTAGCCTGGTTGTGTAGGCCAGGCGCGGGCTAATCCTTTTGGAGTAGGTCAAATGCACTGACCCGGCCCCAGCAATCCCCGCTTGACAAATTATGTCACGTGTACGATACTGCCCCGAGTAGTTTTTTAAGTTCCTGTGTCGTTCTAGCTCTTGCGCATCGCACTCCCCTCCAGAGCCAGAACTCAAATTACGAATTTTTTTGGTGCAGTGGGAACGCAATAGGTCTGGTTACGCCCCCAAACGCAGGCCGATACAAGTTACCCATTCAGGAGAGCGCCGTGTCAATGGTTCCGAGCGCCAACGGCTTTTTACTGTTGGATAGTTCATTGAATCTGATTGCAGCGAACCAGCCCGCCCTTCAAATCCTTTGCTTCCCGAGCCAGGCGGAGCGGATCAAGCAACCCAAGGTCTTTGTTGCTGACCGTGTGCGCACCACCCTCGTAGACCATCAGCATCAGGGCGGACCCGCTTTCGTCAGGGAGTTTAAATCGGGGAAGCGGCAGTACATATGTAAGAGCTTTCAGGTTGACTGTCATGTGCAACCTTCCATGCAGCTCGCGTTCGCGGTACTGCTGGAACGGAATGCAGCGAGTAGTTTCTCTGCGCTCACGGAAATCTCGGAGGAATTCGCTCTAACCCAGCGGGAACGTGAAACCGTGGAATTCCTCCTGCAGGGCTTCACCAGCAAAGAGATCGCAAACCGTATGAACATTAGTCCGAACACGGTAAAGGCGTTTCTTCGCCTGGTGATGGTAAAAATGAAAGTTTCAACGCGTTCCGGAATCGCTGGGAAGATTGCCGGTTCGAGGCCAAACAGCTGAGCATGGCGCAATCGGGGTTAGTCCGATTGAGGAATTTACTTAGCCGACGACTTGGGGCCTGATGCCATGCTGTGAGCTACCTCCCGGATCGAGAACGACGGCAGCATGAGCGTTTCCCGCAAGTGTTTGAAGTGCGGGCGCGCAGTTTGCTCTCAGGTCAAACCCCCGGTCCTCTGCCCAAGGAGTTCGGCGGGCGCATTCACAATCTCAGTAACGGCGGCGTTTGTATTCTGAGTTCATGCCCGCTCCAGCCCTCGATGTTCGTGTGCTGCAGTTTCCCTGCGTCAGACGTTCCAGTTTCGATTCCCACGCTGATGCAGGTACGATGGACTGCCAAGCGGGGCAATAAAGCCAAGAGCTACATCAGTGGCCTTCAGTTCGTGGTCTAGGCTGCCTAGAAGTCATTCCCAATCACCTCATCCACTCTCCTGAATTGGCTGCCCGCCAAATTAGCCTAAATGAATTAATTGGAGTAATCCGCTCGGCTAGGTCTCATTGGTTAGCCACCCGGCCGGCACCGAGAAGCTCTCGTTGGCCACGGTTGGGCTTTGCTTTGCGACGGTGCTCGCAGGTTGGAACGTCCTGAGCATCGAAATCAACCGTGAATTGCAGCTACGATCTCACCATTAATCGCTCCATGCGCTGAGCGCGGCCTGTCTGGTTATCACACTCGACTACCACAGCGCACAGGCGTACATCGCCGGCGGCGGCTTCGAAGCGCGCTGGCATTCCGGTCAGGAAGCGTTCAATCACCAACTCTTTTTTCACTCCGATCACGCTATCGTAGGGGCCGGTCATGCCGACGTCGGTAATGTAGGCCGTTCCTTTCGTCAGGATGGTTTCGTCCGCGGTGGGGATGTGGGTGTGAGTGCCGACCACGGCAGTAACTCGACCATCGAGGTACCAACCGAAGGAAACCTTTTCGGAAGTGGCTTCGGCGTGGAAGTCCACAAACACGATGTTGGCCTTGATCTGTTCCAGCAGACGATCAGCATAACGATAGGGATCATCGCTGGAGCCCATGAAGACGCGGCCCTGGAGATTGATGACGGCATAGGGGACGCCGTTTTTCTGGCCTTCGTAAACTCCCCAACCGGGGAGGCCGGCGGGAAGATTTGCCGGGCGCAGCAACCTCCGGGCCGGGCTATGCGGGTTGCCGTCGGCCATCTGGAAGTATTCGATGATTTCGCGCTTGTCCCAGACGTGATTGCCGGTGGTCATGACATCGATGCCGAGATCGAAGAGCTCTTCTGCGAGCGAAGGCGTGATGCCAAATCCAGCGGCGGCATTCTCGCAGTTGGCAATCACCAGGTCGGCGGAGTGCTGCTTGATGAGTTCCGGCAGACGTTCTTTGACGATCGTCCGGCCGGGACGGCCAAAAATATCGCCGATGAAGAGAATGTTCAAAGTCGGTGTCCGTTGGTCGGTGATCAGCCGGCGCTTGTTTCGCACAGGCCAGCTCTGTACCGTCCGACCAAACTGTGATGGTATCACGCAAAAATCGAAGTACTGACAATCTGGCTTTGGGCTACAGGCTGCTGATTTCGGCCGTCTTCAGGAAATCATAATTTCCGGAGGGATTCAGAGGCAGGTTATGCACACGCCTGGAATGCACCAGCACATTGTCGAGAAACCAGAGATTGATGTAGGGCAGGTCAGTGGCGAGGATCGACTGAATCTCGGCGTAGATGGGCTTGCGACGGTCGGGGTCGGTTTCAGCGCGGCCCTGATCGATGAGCGCGTCAATCTTTGGATTGGCGTAATAGCTGCGGTTTGCGCCGTGGGGCGGGAATTTACCGGAATGGAAGACGTACTCGAAGATGTCCGGATCTTCATTGCCGCCAATCCAGCGCAGAGAATAGACCTGATAGGCGCCGCTGGTGACGTCGGCGAAAAAGGTGGCGAATTCAAAGGTGCGAATGTCGAGCGCGATGCCAACCGTTCGCAATTGCTGCTGAAGTACAGCGACCATCAGGCGGGTCGTCTCCTCGGTGGAGGTCTTCATGGTCAAGTGGAAGCGAACGCCATTAATCGCAGGGTAGCCCGCGTCATCCAGAATTTTCATGGCTTTGTCGGGAGCAAATTCGTACTTCGGCACGTTGGGGTTGTACGCCCAGCTTTGTGGTGGAAGGATGCTGTTGGCAGTCTGCGCAAATCCGCGCCAGAGATATTCGATCATGGGCCGGCGGTCAATGGCATAGGCAATCGCCTGGCGCACGCGGACATCGCGCAGGATGGGATCGCGCAGGTTGAAGGCCAGATAGTTGAGGACAGTTCCGGGCGCATGTTCTACTTCGAGGTTGGGCTCCTTCTCAAGGGCCAGCACCATATCGGAGGTCAACGCGTTACTGGCAATGTCAGCGCTGCCTTTGCGCAGTTCGAGGGCGCGGGTGGTGGTGTCGGGCACCACGGTGAAGCGTAGCCGCTCGACATGCGCCTTCTGGCCCCAATAAGCGTCGTTACGCGCGAGGATCACTTCCTTGTCTGGCTCTGCGCTGACAAAACGGAAGGGCCCGGAGCCCACCGGTTGGGTGGTCATTTCGGTGAGGCTTCCGTAAGGGACGATGCCCATCGCGCCATCGGACAAGTTCCAGAGCAAAGTCGAAAATGGCTCCTTCAGGTGAAACACGACCGTGTAATCGTCGGGAGCGTCCACACGATCCACGTAACGGTAGGCCGCTGCGCGGGTGCTGCGAATCTTTCCCAGCAGCAGGGAATCGAAGGTCCATTTCACATCGCGCGAGGTGAGCGGGCGGCCGTCGTGAAAACGGACTCCGTGGCGGATATGGAAGACATAAGTCAGGGGATCTGGAATCTGCCAGCTTTCCGCCAGCCCCGGGGTTACATTCAGATGCTCATCGCGATCGAGCAGATCGTCGAAGATGAGCGCGTCGATGCGCTCCGATTGTGCGTCGATGCCGACCCGCGGATCGAGATTCGTTGGACTGCTTTCAATGATCATGACGAGCGGGTTGGGGTCGGGAGGCTGGGAGCAAGATAGGAGCGAAAACAACAACGCGGCGGCTAACCCCCAAGCGATTGTCGTCCTGAGCGAAGCGAAGGAACTTTGTGCGCCCTCAAGCCCTGCCGCGTTACGCATAGGAGATCTTTCCCAGGATCGCTGCCCGCTTCGCGCCTGTCGCGGACGGAACATTCGATGGTCGGCGATGCCACGTCTCATGAGCGAGAACGGCGAACGCAACCGCTTCTTTAGCCTCCGTGGGGATGCCGAATTCATCGGAAAAACGAAGCTCGATTCCGAGCGGCGCGAGATCGCTCCGCAACATGCTTATCAGCGTCGAATTCTTCGCCCCGCCGCCTGAAACAATCAGCTCGCGATAGCTCTTTTGCCGAGGCAGAACAAAGCGTTGAATTGCATCCGCAATGGATCGAGCCGTCAAAGCCGTTGCCGTCGCCACAATGTCGGGCTTGCCCGCGCCGCGACAAAGCTGCAGAAAGCGGCTCACGTACTCGCGACCAAACTCCTCGCGACCGGCGGTGCGCGGAGGTTGTTGCCGGAAGAATGGAGCGCGCATCCACTGCCTGATCACCGATTCCATAACTTGCCCAGATCCTGCGACCTTGCCGTCGCGGTCATATGACCGGTCAAAGAGTTCCTGCATGACCGCATCGATGACCATGTTGCCCGGTCCGGTGTCGAATGCAACGATCTGGCGTAACGTCGCCCCGGCCGGAATCGCCGTTAGATTCGCGATGCCGCCAATGTTCTGTGCAATCCGCCCCACGCGCGGGTCGCGGTAGAGAAAATAGTCGAGAAGCGGAACCAGCGGCGCCCCTTTGCCGCCCGCCGCCATATCAGCGGGACGAAAATCGGAAACCACCGGCACGCCCAGCCGGGCCGTCATCACCGCGCCTTCGCCGGTTTGCCAGGTGACGGCGAGCTTGCGCCCCAGAAAGGACGCGGAGAGTCCCTGGTGGTATAGAGTCTGGCCGTGACAACCAACCAGGTCGAGTTTCGCACGATGCTTGCGCGCGGTCTTCACGACGGCTTCCGCATAGAGTTCTCCCAGCAGAAAATTCAGCCGCGCCAGGTTGGCGACACTAGCCAGTTCCGCATTCATCATTTCCAGAATCGTGCGCCGGACGCGAGCAGGGAAGGGATATTCCTCATGGGCGAGAAGGGCAAACGCGGGAGGTGTGTGCTCGCGTGGTGACGGGCCTTTGGCCCGTCGACGACCGTCCACCGCAAAGTGCACCAACGCCACATTGATGCCGTCGGCCGAGGTGCCGCTCATCACGCCGGCAACGATCATGCGCCGTGCTCCTCGTCATTCAGCGGAGCCTCGTCCAGTATGTTAGCGTCAAGTGTTGCCAAGCGAATTTCTTCGCCGAATTCCCACAACTGGCGCGTTAGTTTTTCGGTGCGAGCCGCTGTAGGCGCAGGTGTCCGCGATGGCGGTAGATATCTCTTCTTGAACGCCAGCACGCGCCGTGCCGATTCCTGCACGCGGCGCGCAAAGCCCCGATTGCGCTCGGCCTCGACGATCATCGCTTCATGGGCGCGCCGGGTGAAATCTTCCTGATGGCAGATCAAGGCTAAATCGCCGCCCGCGCGGATGTGCCCGATTGCCGCCTGCTCGATTGGAGCTGCGGCCAGCACGCCGCCCATCTCCAGATCATCGGAGCAGACGAGGCCGCGATAGCCGATCTTCTTGCGGAGAATGTCGGTGATCCATTTCTTCGAGAGCGAGGCTGGCACCTTCTCTTTGGTGATTGCGGGGAAGGCAGCGTGCGAGATCATTACCAGCGGCAGCTCGCGCCGCATGATTCGATAGGGCATGAGGTCCTGTTCCCACAGCTTCTTGAATGGCTTCTCGACGCTGGGCAACTCGTGATGTGTGTCGAGATTGGCCTCGCCCAGCCCGGGGAAATGCTTGCCACAGCCGAGCACTTTGGCGTCGCCAAGACCGCGCAGGAATTCACGGGCGTAGGTGACAACTTTCTTTGGATCGGCCGAGACGGAGCGGGAGGTCATCACCGGTTTCGAAACCTCGAATGCAAGATCGAGAACCGGTGCGAAATCGACGTTGAATCCCAGCGCGCGGCAGTTTTCTCCGATGACGCGGCCGTGCTTGCGGAAGAGTGTGCGGTCGCCCGTGGCAAAAACATCGGTGGCTGAGGGCGCGGGTCCGAGCGCGCTGCGAAAGCGGTCTACCTGGCCGCCTTCGAGATCCACGCAGGTGAGGAGCGGGGTTGATACGCACTTCTGGCATTCGTGCAGCAGGCGGTGCGTTTGTTCGGCTGTCTTTATGTTGCGGGCAAAAAGGATCACGCCTGCGGGTTGGACCGTCGCGAGCAGGGAAGCGAGGCGCGTGGATACCTCGCTGCCGTCGAAGCCGATGATTAGGAGTTGGCCGATATCCATGCGAGGAGTCGCTGACCCCAGGATCATTTGGACGGACCCTGGCTTACTCAATCTGCCTCTTCAGCTCCGCCAGCAAGTTTAGCGCCTCGAGCGGCGTTAGCCGGTTCAAATCGACTTCGCGTAGCTTCTCTAGCACTGGCTGCGACAACGGCGTGAAGATCGTCAACTGGGTCGGGCGTTCCGGCACTGCGCCAGGGGTCAGGTGTCCGGTCACGCGGTGCTCGGCTGACTCGTGCTCCGCCAGCACTTCGCGTGCCCGCACTACGACTTCCATTGGCAGACCGGCTAACTTGGCGACTTCGATTCCGTAGCTGCGATTGGCTGCGCCGGGCTCGACTTTGCGCAGAAAGACTACGCTTCCACCAGCCTCTTTCACCGAGACGTGGTAGTTCTTCACCCCGCTCAACTGCTCGGCAAGTTCGGTCAGTTCGAAATAGTGCGTCGCGAATAGAGTTTTGGCATGCACGTGCGCGTGCAGATATTCGACGGCGGCCCAGGCAATCGCCAGGCCGTCGTAGGTCGAGGTGCCGCGGCCGATTTCATCGAGCAGGATCAGCGAGCGCGCAGTCGCGGTGTGGAGGATGGCCGCAGTCTCGGTCATCTCGACCATGAACGTGGAGCGGCCGCGGGCCAGATTGTCGCTGGCGCCGATGCGGGTAAACACGCGATCGACGATGCCCAGCCTCGCCGACCGTGCCGGAACGAACGAGCCCATCTGTGCCATGATTACGATCAGCGCGGTTTGACGCAGATAGGTGCTCTTGCCTCCCATGTTCGGGCCCGTGAGTATGATGATGTTGTGCGTTTTCGAGTTCAAGAAAAGATCATTGGAGACAAAACGTTCGCTTCCCGACGCCAGTTCCTGCTGTTCGATCACCGGATGGCGCCCGTCGATGATCTCAAGATCGCCTGACTGCTCCGGATTCTCGTGAAAGGCTGGCCGGCAGTAATTGCGCAACGCAGAGATGTGCGCCAAGCAGGCAAGCACGTCCACTTCGGCCAGTGCGAGCGCGGTTTGGCGGATGCGCTTGGCCTCGGCGGCAATCGCCGTCCGTAATTCGGCAAACAGGCGGCGCTCGATCTCGACGATCTTTTCCTGGGCGTCGAGAATCTTCGATTCATACTCTTTCAGCTCGGGGGTGGTGAAGCGCTCGGCATTGACCAGCGTTTGTTTGCGTTGGTAGTCCGCGGGCGCGTTCTGCAGGTTCGCCTTTGAGATTTCGATGTAGTAGCCGAAGATCGAATTAAACTTTACTTTAAGCGATGTAATGCCGGTGCGCTCGCGCTCGCGCACTTCGACC
>JBAQJU010000118.1:0-2465 GCA_049300475.1 Terriglobales bacterium
GGCACAAACCCAGAGTCCGCTGCCATCCCAGACGAGGACCTTCAACCGATTGCGCTGGGCGTTGCAGAACAAGAACAGGTGCCCGCTCAGAGGCTCACAGGACAATCGATCCCGGACCAGACCGTACAGCCCTTCGAACCCCTTGCGCATGTCGGTGACCCCGGCGGCCAAATAGATTCGTGTGGCTGGACCCAATCCAAACACGGCTTATGCCCGCTCCAGTACACTCACCAGGCGCTCAAACGTGTTCGTATCAAAATCAGCATGTACCTCGATCCGGCGCCCGCTCGACAGTACGACGGCCAGCGCACAACTCGTTTCGTGCTGTATCGCCGGTCTGCTGGCGGCCAACTCTACCGGCACCAACAGGCCGGCTGAAGAAGCCGCTCGGCTCTTTTTCTTCCAGCGTTGGTTCTTCAGGTGCCGATTCAGCGTGCCAAGGCTCAAACTCCGACTGCGGCAAAACTCGCTGCGTCGCATGCCGCTGCTTATGAATTCCGCCACCAGTTGTTCAACTTCAGCGCGCGTACGTCGTTTGTGTGCCGAGACCTTCTGTTCTATGCTCATCCGGAAACTTCAATACAAACCTTCTCCCCGGAAAAGATGTGTTGCTCAGACGCTTACTTGTCTACCTCCCGTACCTTCTCCAACCAGCCGTTCTTGAGCAGCCACGAGCGCCAGGTCTGTACCGTGTTCCATGCAAGATCGGTTTCTTCTGCCACGGTCTCTATGCTTGGCCAAGATTCATCATCACAGTTTTCATGCATCCAATGACACATCCAAACCTTCAAGGCTGACGCTGGCAGTTTTAGCAGTTCTTTGCGGGTCGGGTCTAAGAATTTGACGTGAGTCAGATCGAGGTCGCTCATTCCCCACGCTCCCTGCGCCGCAGCATGCATGCGCTGGCATAACGCATCATGTTGCTGCGGTTCCACTTGGCCGCCAGCTTCAACTGTTCGGGGCTCCCGTAGCCGCTGTTTTCCTCCACTTCCTCTTCAGCCTGGCGCTTTTGGTTCATGTGGCTGGACATGGCGTTAAGGCCGTAAATGACGGTCTCAAGGTCATGGCGTTGGAGCCAGATTGAGCATTGGAGGGAATCGGGCGGAGTGAACCCGCTGCCAAATGAGCGCCAGAGGGCTTGAAGGGCTTCGGTCTCTTCTTTGTTCTGCTGGAGTTTAGCGAGTAATTGTTTGGACTTTTCGCTCATGTGCTACAGGGCCATGGACCACGCCCTCAGGATGCGGCTCTGAAATCTGAACACGGTGGTTCCTTCCACTTGAAATTTTGATTCACTGGCGCTTGGGAGCACCCCCTTCCAGCGGGGAAAGTGAATCGGGGCGGTGGAAAGGAAACCGCCCCTAGGGCGTGTTAACACTATCGCAGGGCCTCGACGATTAAGGCGAAGTTGAGAAATCCAAGAAAGAGGACGTCGAGTTTGTCGAAGCGGGAGAAGATGCGGCGGAAGCCCTTGAGTCGGCGAAACAGTCGTTCCACTTCGTTGCGCTTGCGGTAGAAGCGCAAAGACGCGAAGAAGGACGCTCAACTCAACATTCCAGTTGCCTGTATCACAGACATGGACGTGATGCCGGATTGTGCGCCCGCAATTGTCGGCCTGTTTGAAGAAGGTAGCGAGTGGCCACTAATGACTAAGCGTCGGTGGAGGGCAAGAAAAGACATCGGCGACGATAAGGCTTTAGCGGTTGCCCGCCAAGAAAAAATAAGCAGAGCCTCGGGCCAATGCGTGCAAACGTTCGTCTCTGATGAATGGACCTTGGAATATGATTTGGCGCTTGGCCCAAAAGACCGACGGCTCTGCGAGGGGCAGTTGGGGTTTGGGACCGCGAAAGCGGTGATCGCATCGAAGGCTGTAACGGTGCATGTTCCACGCTGTTTGCTCCGTAGCAGGAGTTGGCGGCTAGAGCGTAACTAATGTCACAGCCTTTACCTTTCCTCTAAACACGATCGCAAAACCTGTTCCACGGACGACCGCAGGATCTAGCCGGTCAGTTCTTCGGGATGCTGGAACCAGCGATGAAGAAGATTCCGAATTCGACTCGTCGTCTCAGCGAGCACATTTTGCGAGCGTTGAACAAGATCAGGAAACCAAGCACTGCGGAAGAAATCACAGAATTGCTCAATTGTAAGCTGGACCTCGAGGAGCGCCCTTTCCAAACAAGGGAGGTCGCAGAGTGGTTGCGAAGCACCGAGGACGCGGCGTTGACGCTGTATTGGTCAAGGGCTCGTCTCCGAAAGTAAGGATCATCCCGCTAGTACCTGGCCGCCATACTCAATGACGCTGCGGACCTGACCCGCGCAGACTGACTGCCAATCAGTCAAAAACTGGGGTTTTCCTGGGCTTTGGGGCAGCGGGGTGTGCCAGTTGTGGGTCACTAGCGCCGGACGCCAGATCGCCTGTATGCCTAAGTGTCGCTGGACAGCGGTTTCTCCGTGGGCTGAGTTTCAAG
>JBAQJU010000119.1:0-28163 GCA_049300475.1 Terriglobales bacterium
CGGCCGTATTGGCATCGCAACGATCCCGAGCGCGATACGCTGAACATTATCGACGAGCCACAATACGAAAATCTTCCCTTCCCGCCTGTTCCGGTGGAAGCGAACGCGAGCTTTGCGGATGGTCCGGTCGTACGCGCGGTTTGCCTGGTCCTTTACAAGGATTCAGCGGGCGCGGTTTGGGAGCGGCCGCTGGCCGTGGCTCCGGCGTTTTCCGTGCTGCTTGATCCGGGAGAACAGGTGATTGCTACGCAAGATGGTCCGCCCTTAGCCGGAAAGGCTGACGTGGCGAGCAATCTGAAAGCGATAGATCAAGGCGATATCAAAGGTAAGTTCAAGTTGGAAGCGCCGGACGGCTGGCAACCCGAGCCTCCGGTAACCTGGCTCACCTTTGGCAGCCAAGAATCGAAGCGGCGCGTTGACTTCAAGGTTGTTCCCGGAAGCAGAAGCGAAGGGAGGGCGGAGATTTCGAGCACCTTTCAGGAAGGGGCCCGCAGCTATAAAGAAGGATATTCCGTCGTCACGCGCGACGATCTGGGGACGTTTTATTACTATCAGCCGGCAGCGCAGCACGTTTCGATCGTGGATGTGAAAGTGCCGAAGAACTTGAAGCTCGGCTACATCATGGGAGCCGGTGATGACATTCCGACGGTGCTGAAGCAGATCGGAATGAATGTGACGATGATTCCGGCGGAAAAGATGGCGACGGACGACTTGACAAAGTATCAGACGATCGTGCTCGGCATACGGGCCTATGACACGCAGAAGGATGTGATCGCCAATAACAAACGCTTGCTCGAATATGTGCAGGACGGTGGACGACTGGTGGTCCAGTACAACACGCTAGGGTTCGGCCCTACTGCAGGCGATTTCAATTCGGGCAAATACACCCCCTATCCGGCAACCCTCAGCCGCGCCCGCGTGTCGGTTGAAGAGGCGCCGGTGAAGATCCTCGATCCGTCCAACGAGATGTTCCATTATCCGAACGAAATTACCGGGAAAGACTTTGACGGCTGGGTGCAGGAGCGGGGGCTTTACTTCATGTCGCAGTGGGATCCGCATTTCACGCCGCTGCTTGAGTCGCATGATCCGGGAGAAGCGGATCAGAAGGGCGGGTTGCTGGTGGCGCACTATGGCAAGGGAACGTATATCTACTGCGCTTATGACTTCTTCCGGCAGTTGCCGGCCGGAGTGCCGGGCGCGGTGCGGTTGTTCGTAAATCTCGTAAGCGCCGAACCCAGGTAGCTCGCTGTCACGTCACTGCGGTAGGCTTCATCCACCCATGCCCATCGAGAACTCAGCCGAGCAATCCACCGCGGGAACGTCCCTGGTGCGCGGCATCAGCCTGAGTTCAGCGACCGCGCTGAACATGATTGACATGATCGGCGTGGGACCGTTTATCACGATCCCGCTGATTGTGTCGGCGATGGGTGGCCCGCAGGCGATGTTGGGATGGGTGCTGGGCGCGTTTCTCGCCATCTGCGACGGACTCGTGTGGGCAGAATTGGGCGCGGCGATGCCGGGGTCGGGCGGGTCGTACTGGTATTTGAAAGAGATCTACGGGCCGCAGAAGCTGGGGCGGCTCATTTCCTTTCTTTTTATCTGGCAACTGTCGTTCAGCGCGCCGCTTTCAATTGCTTCGGGGGCGATTGGATTATCGCAATATGCGGCTTTTTTCTGGCCGGCCTTGGAACGCGTCTGGTCGACGCGCACCGGGAATCTCAATCTTCCACTGATTGGAACTCTGCAACTGACCTGGGTCGCGATGCCGGCGACGCTGGTGGCGATTGGCATCTGCGCGCTGACCGCGTTCCTGCTTTACCGGCGAATTACCGCGATTTCGCGCCTGACGAAAGTGCTCTGGGTCGGCGTGATGGGCACCATCGGGTGGATCATCTTTACCGGACTCACTCACTTCAACGCGCATCAGGCTTTTGATTTGCCTCCCGGGGCGTTTACGTTTTCGCGCGACTTTTTTCACGGACTGGGCGGCGCAATGCTGATCGCCTCGTATGACATTGGCGGATATTACAACGTTTGTTTTCTCGGAGACGAAGTCAAGGATCCGGGGAAAAATATTCCGCGCGCGCTGTTGCTCTCCATTCTGGCGGTCGCCTGCCTTTACATCGTGATGAACATCAGTATTCTCGGCGTCATCCCGTGGCGCGAACTGGCGCAATCGGGGGCGTCGAACAGCAAGTTGTACGTGGTTTCAACGATGATGCAGCGCGTGTATGGGCAAGGTGCCGCTTCGGTAATTTCGGTGCTGGTCATGTGGACTGCATTCGCCTCGGTGTTTTCGCTGACGCTGGGGTATTCGCGAGTGCCATATGCGGCGGCGCTTGATGGAAATTATTTTCGGGTCTTTGCCCGCGTGCATCCCGTGCATCGCATTCCTTATGTCTCGGTACTGGCGCTGGCCGGAGTAGCGGCCCTGTTCTGCTTCCTGCGCCTGGCCGATCTGATCGCATCGCTGATCGTGATTCGGATTGTTTTGCAATTTCTGGTGCAGAGCATCGGAGTGATTGTGCTGCGGATTCGACAGCCGGAGATGCCACGTCCGTTTCGGATGTGGCTGTATCCTCTGCCCGCACTGATTGCCTCGGCGAGCTTTATTTTTATTCTTGTTTCGCGTCGAAACTTCTTGCGCGAAGTTCGCTATGCCGGAGTGATTCTGGTGATGGGGCTGGCGATCTACATGGTGCGCTCGTGGCGGCGCGGAGAGTGGCCGTTTCCAGCATTGGCTCCAGGCTCGAGGCTTTAGGGAAACTCTGATTAAGTGTCGACAAAAAGCGTAAACCACAGAGGACACAGAGGACACGGAGGCGCACGGAGAGATCCCAGGGTCTTAATCAGCGCTTTCATAGAGGCTTGCGGCCCGGACTCGTGGCTCCAGAGTGCGCCGCCTGAGGCGCCCAGGGGCCCAGGCCAGGCACGGAATTCAGGTTTCAATTAGGATCGTGATTATCTTTCAGGAGGTACCGCCGAAATGAAAAGTGGAATCTTCCGCGCAATGTGCCTGGGCGCAGCGCTGGCATCTTGCGCGGCGGGAGTGGGTTGCTTCTTCCATCATCCCCATCGGGTTTATGACGCGTATTACAACGACTACCACAATTGGAACGACCACGAGGTGGATTACTACCACCGCTGGGCTCAGGAGACGCATCGCGATCCGGGGCGCGATTTTCGCAAGCTTCCTCCGGACGAACAGGAGGAGTACTGGAAATGGCGGCATAATCAGGACGATCATTCCCATCATGGTCATCACTGAAGTGCTGAATCGAAGCACTGGGTGAAGCCCTGAATTGCAATTTCATCTGCCTGGAGGCGATATGAAGAAGCTGTTTTCGTTGGCCATGATGTTGGCATTCTGCAGTTTGTGCGTTGCGCAGGCGAAAGACGAACCAAAAACGATTACCCAGATTCTGGACGGCGGCGTGAAAGCTATTGAAAGCGAGTTCGTGCCGGCAGCCGAGGCGATGCCGGAGAACAAATACGGCTTCGCGCCGACCGCGGGTGAATTCAAAGGCGTGCGCACGTTTGGCCAGCAGGTGAAACATGTGGCGGCAGTGAATTACATGCTGGCCGCGGCTATCCTGGGCGAAAAACCGCCGCTCGAGTTGGGCGGCGAAAATGGGCCGGACAACCTCAAGTCCAAGGCGGAAATTGTGAAGTTCGCCAAGGATTCTTACGCATACGCACATAAGGCGGTGGCCACGATCACCGCCGAAAATGCCACTGGACAAGTCAAGAGTCCATTTGGCGAGGGAAAGACATCTCGAATGGGACTGGCAACCGTCTTCGCCTGGCACGGATTCGATCACTACGGGCAGATGGTGGAATATTTGCGCATGAACGGAATTATTCCGCCAGCAAGCCGGTAAGGTTGTGGGGTGCGTGAGGTTTGTGGGATAGGTAAGGTCGTGTGGTGGCGGGGCTGTGCCCCGCTGCACGGGGCGAAGCCCCGTCCCCACGCACTTATTTTTTTGCACCCGGATAGTGCTTGCGCCAGTCGGCTCCATCGCGCCCGCCATGCGTGGCGATCTGGGTAAACAAAAGTTCGGCGGGAAGGCGGCGCTTCACCAGGTGCGCCGCGATTCTCTGCTTCACCCGTTTCACGGGAACTTTCGGGTCGAGGAAGACAAGCACCGAGGGGCCGGCTCCGCTAAGCGCCGCGCCGAAGATGCCCGACTCTCCGGTCAACTCCTTGAGTGCGGGCAGCAACGGGCAAAGCGGCGCGCGATAGGGCTGGTGAATGCGGTCTTCAAGAGCGGCCGGCAGCAGATCGGGACGGCCATTCGCGAACGCCGAGAGCAACAGCATCGAGTTCTGAATGTTGGTGACCGCGTCGGCGCGCGAGTACTGGAAAGGTAGCACGCGGCGGGCCTGCTCGGTGGAGAGCGGCGCCTCGGGAACAGCCAGCAGCAGCGGCCACTTCCCTTTCGGCTTTACTTCAACCACCTGCGCCTGCACCTGGTTGGCCATGCGCGCCACGGTGAGCGAACCCATCCAGCAGGCAGAGGCATTATCGGGATGATGCTCGCGCATCGAGGCTTCGCCGACGATGCGGTCATCCTTCCAGCGTAAATGTCCAAAATGTACTGCCAGCGCAATGCCGGCCAACCGGGCAGCCGCGGACGATCCACAACCTTTGCCAACGGGAATCTCGTTTTCAATGTGGATCCGGAGCGGCGCGATCTTGCGATTTTCCGATTCGAGCACTTCGCAGTAGGTGGTGACGATCAGGTGATTTTCCATCCGGCCGCAAATCTGCGCGTCGCGGCCCTGGGCAGTGACAAAGAAGTCGGGGGCGCGCTCAGCGCGCAGGCGGAGATAGAAATCCAGCGCTAGGGCGGCGGCGTCAAACGCGGGACCCAGGTTGGCCGAGGTTGCGGGCAGCGCCAGACGCAACGAACGGTCCGCAGATATTGGACGCGAAGGCATAGTGGATGACAATTACCGGCAACTGCTATCGGCCCGCGCCAACCTGAAACCAAAGAAATAAAAGGCTTTACACTGCCCCCGAGGGATCGAGCCGCTTCGAACTGATAAGGACACCGAAATTGTGTCTTATACACGTTTTTGCGGTGAAGTGCTACGGATTTCTCTCGGCCGCATCCAGGGCTGCAATGACCGCCCCTAGATCGGCATCGAGCACAACCGGGGCCCGTTGCAGGGATTTTGTCTGGATGGCGTGGCGTTCTTCGGGCGTTCCCGCGAAAAGCTCGCCGCGATGGAACTTGATGGTGAAATCGGGGTCCTTGAGGACGTGGCCGGTGAGGATCAACACGACCATTTCGTTGGGCCTGACGAATCCGCGGGCGCGCAGTTTTTTCAGGCCAGCCAGGGTAACGGCGGAGGCAGGCTCGCAGCCGATCCCCTCGACGCCAATCTCGGCCTTGGCCTCAGCGATCTCAACCTCGGATACTTGTTCGACCTCGCCACCAGTCTCGCGCAGCACGCGCAAGGCTTTTTTCCACGATGCAGGGTTGCCGATTCGAATCGCGGTGGCCAAGGTGTCAGCGGTCATTGGTTTGAGAATCGCGGATTCAAGCCTTGCGCCGCCGAGTTCGCGCACGCAGCGATAGAACGGATTCGCGCCCTGGGCTTGAATGATCGAAAGCTTGGGAAGGCGCGAGATCAGTTTCAGCTCATGCATTTCAAGCAGCGCTTTTCCGATAGCCGAGCTGTTTCCAAGATTGCCCCCAGGCACGATGATGTGGTCGGGCGCTTCCCAGTTGAGTTGTTCGAGCAGTTCGATGGCGGCGGTCTTCTGTCCTTCGATCCGATACGGATTGACCGAATTAAGCAGGTAAACCGGCTTCTCGCGGACAAGTTCGTTGAGAATCCGAACGCATCCATCGAAGTCGGTGCGCACTTGGCAAGTAAGAGCGCCATAGTCGAGCGATTGCGAAAGCTTGCCCCACGAAATCTTGCCGTCCGGAATGAGAACCAGACTATGCATGTTGCCGCGCGCCGCATAGGCTGCCATGGAGGCCGACGTGTTGCCGGTCGAAGCGCAAGCGACCCACTTGAATCCTCTCTCGTGTGCGGAGGAGGCGGCGAACGTCATGCCGGTATCTTTGAACGAAGCGGTCGGGTTCATGCCCTGGTGCTTGGCGTAAAGATTTTCCACTCCGGTCGAGCGTGCACAACGGTGAAGGTGATAGAGCGGCGTGTTGCCTTCGCCGAGCGTGATGGTATGTTCTTCGGGAATGTGCGGGAGCAGCTCGCGAAAACGCCAGACCCCGCTCTGGTCAAGCGCATTGGCCGTTGTTCCAGCTTTGCCGATTGCGGTACGGCGACCGAGCCAGAGAGTGCGCAACGTTTCAGGATCGCCAGTTAATCCAGGGGAAAAGAATTCGAACAAATCGCCGCAGTTTGTGCAGCGAAAGTCCAGGGCGGTGGAATTGGGAGTGGCTCCGCAGCCGATGCAGTGCAGGCGAAAGGTGATTTCAGATTGAACGGTATTCACTTTGGTCGTCATTGGCTCGACTTCGGGCTCGACTTCGCCCTCGACTTCGCCAATGATGATGATAAGGCTTGACTGCCCGAAGCGCGGTGATGCACAGATTACCTTGGTTTCGCCCGGCGTCCCGAGCCTCCGCAAGACAGTGGGTCACGCCGGATATTTCCTATCGCAAATACGCGTTCGTCTTGTTCATCCAGTCGGCGCGCGGCGGATCGAACACATCGAGATCGACCGTGTCTTCCATGGCCTCGGCTGCGTGCGGCATGTTCGGCGGGATCGTCAACACCTCGCCCGCATTCACCACGATCTCCTTGCCATCGATCCGGAACTTGAGCGCTCCTTCAAGAATGTAAGTGACCTGCTCGTTGGGATGGCTGTGTTCGGGCACTACGCAGCCTTTTTTCAGCAGTACGCGCGCCAGCATGATGTTTTTCCCGACCACGAAGTGAAGTCCGAGCAGAGGATTCAGGTTCTCAATGGCAACAGATCTCCATGGAATATGCCGCAACTCCGCCTTGCGAGCCTTGCCTTTCGCGACGGTGCCCTGAAGCGCGGTCTTCCCTTTCGCGTTGTGGGCTGCCTTTTCCTTCGATACAGACAGACGGGCTGCTCTCTTGTTCGTTTTCTTTGCCCCCGGGCGCCAGGACTTAGGTTGAACTTTCGCTTTTTTCATATCATGCAACACCTAACAGGATTCAAATCCACAACTGCCATAGTCTACACGCAGTAACCCGGGGTCCAGCACGCGTCTTGCCCCGATATGCCGCGGCAGGTACTCTAGATAGACCCCAACGCTGTTCAAGGAGACCATGGGAGCTGCCAAATATATCTGGATTGACGATTCGCTCAAGCCTGCGGCGCAAAGCGTCGTGCCCTTTCTGAGTGCGGGAATGCAGTTCGGCTTCAGCGTGTTTGAAGGGATTCGCTGCTATGCGACCGACAAGGGGCCGGCTGTTTTTCGCATGCAGGAACATGTCGACCGCCTGATGGATTCAGCGCACATCGTGGGCTTTCGCGACTTGCCCGTCACCGCGGACCAGGTGAGGACGGCAATCAATAGCACGATTGCCGCCAACGAGTTCCCCGCTTGCTACATCCGTCCCATGATTTACCTGGACGGCGGCATGAATCTGACGGTCGAAGGCGGCACACCGCGCTTCGTGGTCGCGGTGTGGGAGTGGAACGCGTTTCTTGGCTCCGAAGCGAAAGAGCGCGGCATCCGCGCCAATATCGCGTCGTTCACGCGGCTGCATCCCAACATCATGATGACCAAGGCGAAAGTATCGGGAAACTATGTGAGTTCGATCCTAGCCAAAACCGAATCGCACCGCGCCGGATTCGATGAAGCCATCATGCTGGGGCCCGACGGATATGTGGCCGAGTGCACCGGCGAAAACCTTTTCCTGGTTCGCAATGGCCGCATCTACACGACGCCGAGGGCCGGCATTCTGGAGGGCATCACGCGCGACAGCCTGATTACACTGGCTGGGGACCTGGGTTATACCATGCTCGAGGAACCCATCTCGCGCGACCAGCTCTATATTGCCGATGAAGTGTTTGTTTGCGGAACGGCAGCCGAGGTCGTCGCCTTGCGGGAGATCGATTTTCGAACGATCGGCGCCGGGAAAATGGGTGTGATCACCAGGACGTTGCAAGCGGAATTCGACAAACTTGTCAGCGGACGGCATGCTCGCTCGGCGCAGTGGCTGGCGCCCGTCCCGGCGCTCAATCAAGCAGCTGTGCCGAGCAAAGCGTGATCTGGTGTTGGTGTAGAGACGGGGCTCGCCCCCCTCTTTTAGGCGTGGTGAGAGACGCAGTAGCAGGAGACGCGGCAAGCCGCCTCTCTACGGGAGGTTTCGAAATGAAGAAACACAAATTCCGGCAAGAGACTGAAGCCGTCAGGGGCGGAGGCAGTCTGCACAAGAAGAATGGTCCCGCGACCCCGCCCATCTACCAGACGTCCACCTTTCAGGTCACGGATAACCAGGAGCAACTGCGCGCAACGTCCACCGACTGCTTTTACACGCGCTACGGCAATCCCACAAATACCGTCGCGGAAAACGCGATCGCCGAACTTGAAGGCACAGATGGGGCACTGCTTTTTTCCTCGGGCATGGCGGCCATCACAACCTCGATCCTGGCGCTCGTGAAAGCAGGCGACCACATCATTGCGCAGCGCGATATTTATGGCGGCGTAACCAAGTTTCTTTCGCAATGGCTGCCCAAGATGGGCGTGGAGACGACATTTGTCGACACGAACGACATTGCGCAGCATGAGCGCGCTATTCGGCCGAATACGAAGATCGTGCACGTGGAGTCGCCGACCAACCCGATGGTTCGCATCGTCGACCTCGAGCAGATTGCCGCGCTCGCCCGGAAGCACAAGTTGATCTCGACAATTGACGCAACATTTGGCACGCCAATCAATTGCCGGCCCGCGGAATGGGGCATCGACCTTGTGCTGCACTCGGGAACCAAATACTTCGGGGGACACGCCGACCTGATTTGCGGCATTGCCGCCGGAAGGAGGGAACTGATTGACCAGATCCATCACCTGCGCACCACTCTCGGATGCTGCATGGATCCGCACGCGGCATTTCTGCTGCTGCGCGGAATCAAGACGCTGGCGGTGCGCGTCGAGCGGCAGAACCAGAGCGCGCTGCGCATCGCAGAATTCTTGAGCCAGCATCCGAAGGTCGCGCGCGTGCATTACCCGATGCTGAAGGGGCATCCGGAATACGCGCTCGCGAAAAAGTATATGGCGGGCGCCGGCGGCGTGCTAAGCTTCGAGGTAGAGAGCACCGGAGCCGATGCCTGCCACGTGGCAGAAGCCCTCAGCCTGTTTACCCTGGCCCCCAGCCTGGGTGGCGTCGAGTCGCTGGTATCAATTCCAGTGCTGACGTCGCATGCCATGATCGATCCTGAACTGCGCAAAAAGATGGGTGTGACGGAGCAGATGATTCGGCTGTCGGTGGGCATCGAAAATGTGGACGACCTGATTGCCGATTTGGAGAAAGCACTCGCCGTCCTCAAGCCCGCACATGAGCACGCAGGTGCGACCCGCTAGTGTGGTGTTCTCGGCACTCGCGGCATAAAGTATGAGGCTTTGAAAGGGCGCGGCTTCAGCCGCGCCGTTATCAGTACCCAGAAATACGGGCTTTAGCCCCTGAGGTAAACTATTTATCTCTACGCGGCTACGTCCTTCTTCGCTGCCGCAGTGCCTCTCAGGAAATTCACCAGTTCAGGAGTCACTTCCTCCGCGTGGGTCCAGTTGACTGCATGGGGCCCGTCCTTTATGACGACGAGCCGCGCTCCTTTTACCAACTGCGCAGTGCGCAGCCCCGCAGACGCAATCGGCACAATGCGGTCGGCATCGCCGTGAATCACCAGCGTAGGAACTTCGACGCGCGCCAGGTCCTTGCGGAAGTCCTCATACCAGGTTGGCACGCAGGCAACCGTGGCCGTGGCCGAAGCGCCGGCGGCAACGATCCAACTCGCATGAATGGCCTGTTCGCTGATGCGCTGACCCAGCAGCGCGTCGGCGTTGTAGAAATTCTTGAAAAATTCGTTGAAGAAGGTGTACCGATCGGCGCTCGCGGCTTTCTGAATGCCGTCGAACACGCTCTGGTCCACCCCCTCCGGGTTGTCAGGCGTCTTCAGCAAGAAGGGCGGCACCGACGAAATGAAAACGGCATGGCTCACGTCCCTCGATCCGTGCTTGCCGATGTAGCGCGCCACTTCGCCTCCGCCCATGGAGAAGCCGACAAGTGCGAAGTGACGGAGTTTGAGATGAGTCACAAGTTTGTGCAGGTCTTCGGCGAAAGTATCGTAGTTGTAGCCCGAGGTGGGCTGGCTGGACTTGCCAAATCCGCGGCGATCGTAGGTGATGACGCGGCGACCGGCAGCGAGAAGATGCGGAATCTGCTTCTCCCACGAAGCACCGCTCAGCGGATAGCCGTGGATGAGCACGACCGGGTCCCCGGTGCCATGATCTTCGTAGTACAGATCGATGTCGCCCGAATTTTCTTTGCCGACGTGAACATAGGGCATAGGGTCTTCTCCTTAAATTTTTAATTGACGCGAGCCATTGCTCGCGGGTGGGTTGGAAAGTTAACTGTGACTGTTTGCGCCTGCGATTGTAGATGTGCCAGGGGCGGCTCTGGATTCACGACGATGCTGCGAGAATTAAAAGCACGGGTGCAGGCTTTACACCGATTTCGCGGACGGCACGCACTCCAGTATTTCGGCTTCGCTCAAGGTGTGATCGCTCGCCTTGGCGCGTTTGAAGATGCGCTCGACGACTTCCTCGTCCACCGGGAATCCGCGGTGCTCGAGCCAGAACAATACGTTCGACTTTCCGCTCATGGGGCCAATGTCGATCACCTGCTCCAGACCAAAAACGTGCGACGGGACTCCCGAATAAACGGTGTTCGCGAGTTCGACATTATTCTTCTTATAAGCCTTGATGACAGCAGAGGCGTGAACTCCGGTGGCAGTGCGAAAGGCGTCATCGCCGACCACTGGATAATTTGCCGGAATCGGCACCCCGGTCGCAATCGAGACGGCCTCGCAGTAGCGCTTGAGCTTGGTCAGATCCTGCTGATCCCAGGGTGCGATGCCCATGAGTTTGAGGTTGACGAGCATCTGATCCATTTGCGTATTACCGACGCGCTCGCCGATGCCCAGCGCGGTGGCGTGCACGCAATTCGCTCCCGCCACCAGCGCGGCCATCGCGTTGGCTGTGGCTAGTCCACGATCGCAGTGCCCGTGCCAGTCCAGGCGAATCGGTTCGCCGGAGGGTTTGATCACCTCTTCAACCACAAACTTGACGAGCGCAACCGTGCCCATGGGCGTAGCGTGACCCGCCGTGTCGCAGAGCACAATCGCGCGTGCTCCGCAACGGATGGCCGTGGTGTTCAACTGCTTCACTGTCTCCGGGTCGCAGCGGGTCGTGTCCTCGGTCGTGTACATCACCTCGAGGCCGAGCGAAACGGCGTACTTGACTGCCTTTTCCGTGGTTTGCAACAGGAAGTCATTGCTCCAACCTTCGGTGTAACGGCGAATCGGGCTGGAGCCGAGGAACGCCGCGACTTCAATAGCCAGGCCGGTTTTCTGCGTAATCTCGGCGATCGGGCGAATGTCGTCTTCGTGCGTGCGGGCCGCGCAATACGGCCGGATTTTCATTTTGTGCGCGACGATTTCGCGCGCCAGAGCAGTAACATGCTCCACCGCCCGTGGACCGGCTCCCGGCAATCCGAGGTCGAGGGAGTTGATGCCAAGCTCCTCCATAAGGTGGAGGATTTCAATCTTCTGCTCAATGGAAGGATCGCGAACCGAGGGCGATTGCAGTCCGTCACGCAGAGTTTCATCCGTAAGCAGCACCGGTCCCGGCGGACGCAGCGACTGCGGGTAGATGCGGTTCCAGTCGTAGATGAGTTCGGAGATCTTCATGGGTGGCGCGAACCTGCCCTGAGCGAAGTCGAAGGCGCCCTCGCCCGCGAACTGCGGTATACCGCACCCCGCGGCAACACGCGATGTAAGTCCCAAAAAACTATGCTTTCTTTTCTTCTTTCGGCGGCACTGTCAAACCAAATACCGAGAGCTGCCCGACGCCGCCGACATTCACGCCGCGCGCGTCTTCTGCATTGGGCAGATAGAGCGTTTGACAGAATTCGCAGCGATACACTTCAGCATCGGCCCCCCATGCCTTCTCCACACACCCGCACTCGCGCTCGAGCACGTCCACCGTATAAAACCAGCGCTTCAGGTGCCCTCCGCAGAATTTGCCTTTGTCGTTTTTCTCGTTGCAGGCGCGCTGGCCCGGTTTCTTGATCTTGACTTTATGGTTGGGAAGCTGCAAAAGCTCTGCTGGCTGAGTGCTGACCGGTTGACCTGAGGCCACGGATATCTCCATCGGACGGATGCGAATGAACTTCGCTTTTATTTTACCTATGCTGGCTGGAGAAGACCAAGCGCTCCACCGCGGCTGCGGGCATGGTAGGTACACCCATCGCCGGACGGGCGCCAACTCTACGTTTCTTTGCGATCGAGCGCAGCCACGCAATGAACTCGCGCATCGGCTTTGAGACGAGATGAGGGCACCCACCTCGCGGTGAAGCTGGTTCCTCTTTGACTGTTAGTCAAACGGCTTGCGCGGCGCAGCTTGATCGGCGCCCACGCGGCCCGTGATGATTTCCGCCGCGAAGTAGTTCTCGCCTTTGATTGGGACGCCGGCCATGCGCCGCAGCAGCGCGAGTTGGCCAACGTGAGTAAGCGCATCGGCAATCGGACCCTGAAACAATTTTTCCGCCGGCGCCTGCAGCCGGGCATCTGAAGCAAGATAATCGTCGAATTTCTTCAGCGCGGCGTGGAAGCGCTCGCCTTCCTTATCCCATGCAAGCGGAGTCGAGTCGTGCCACTTCCGGCATCCCTCAGCCAGGGAGAGGGCCCAGTCCATCAGATCGCCGATGTGCGCCAGGATCTTGGCCGGCGTGCGCAAGGTTTCGGGCGAGCCATAGTTGGCGAAGTCTGGGCCAGCGCCGCCGATGGTTTTCTCGCCTCGATAGGCGAGTGTGGCGAGGGTGTGGCGGAGTAGAGTACGATCGTCAGTCATTTGTTAGCTCCAAGTCCCAAGCTCTCAGCTCCAGGGTCTTTCATCGTAGCCGACAGCTCCGTGCTCTGGCCCATTCGTTTTTCAAAACTCAGATTTCGTGGAACTCCCCAACCTTCTAGACCGCACGGTTTTGCTGAGGGCTTGGAGCTTGGAGCCGAAAACCGCTTTCACAATTTTCTTCGCCACAGCGCTCCAGCGGAGCGCACTGCGCCTTTGAGTTTCTCGCGCAGTGGGCGGCTGTATAACAGGTCGAGGAAGCCTTCCATCTGGGCGGCGAATTCGCCCCCATAACCGAACCACCAGATTTTTTTCATGCGCGGCAGTCGGTCGGAGTCGACATACTTCACGCGCACCATTTCCTCGACGCCCCAGCGGCCGTGTGTACGTCCAAGGCCGCTTGACTTCAGGCCTCCATGCGGCGCTTCGCTGATGCTGAAACAGGATACGACATCGTTCACCATCACCGTGCCGGCATTGATCTGTCGGGCCAGTCGCTCGCCGCCAGCGCGGTCGCACGTCCAGATGCTCGCGGCCAGTCCAAATGCGGAATCATTGGCCAAAGCCACCGCCTCGGCATCGTCGTCGAAAGGTGCGACGGGAAGAATCGGGCCAAAGGTTTCTTCCTGCATCACCCGCATCTCGTGAGTCACTTCGGCAAGCACGGTGGGCGCGAAAAACGTTGGACCCAACTCCCGCAGACGCGTGCCTCCGGCCAGTACTCGTGCGCCCCGTTCCCGAGCGTCCTCCACGTGACTTTCCACGATGCGCACCTGCCGCTCATGAATCATGGGACCGATTTCGGTCGCCTCGTCCATGCCGTTTCCCACTCGCAGTTTGCGCGCCTTCTCGGCGCAGGCCTCGAGAAACGCCGGATACAAACTACGGTGCACATAGCAACGCTCCACCGACAAGCAAGTCTGGCCCGCGTTGACGAAAGCCCCCCAAACCGCGCCGCTCGAAGCGACGTCAATGTCGGCGTCTTTGAGCACCAGCATCGGGTCCTTACCGCCCAGTTCCAGCACCACCGGAAGCAGGCGCTCGGCCGCAATCTGCGCGATGCGACGCCCCGTGGCTACGCTCCCGGTAAAAACCAGTTTGTCGATTTCACTCGACACCAGCGCAGCGCCCGTAGCGCCTTCGCCCGGGAGCACCTGAAAAATCTCCTCGGGGACTCCCGCCTCATGGAGCATCTTCCGCAGTTCGAGCGCAATCATCGGGGTCAACTCCGACGGCTTGAGCACTACGGCATTTCCGGCCAGCAGGGCTGCCATCGTTTCTGTCGCCGGAATCGAGAACGGATAATTCCACGGCGAGATGATGCCGATCACACCATAGGGTTCGTGCAGAATCCGGCCGGACTTCGTTTTCATGACGAGGTTGCCGTGCGGCAGGCGCTCGGCATGCAGAAAGGCGTATCCATTTTCGATCAGGAAGCGCGCCGCATCCAGCACCACCAAAACTTCCGTGGTCAGCGCTTCGACCGACGGCTTGCCCGCTTCCTGGGTGATGCGCCGCGCGATGCTCGTCTTGCGTGCCAGAAGAATCTGCTGGAAGCGCCGCAAAACCTGAATACGATTGCGAACTCCCCAGGCATCCCACTCAGGTTGCGCCGAACGCGCGCGGGTCACCGCAGCATGCACTTCCGTGGGCCCAGCGCTGTCCAGTTCGCCCAGAACTTCTCCCGTGGCAGGGTTGACCGAGGCGATGCGCGAGATCGCGAATTGGACGTCAGTCGCCATCTGCGAAGAAGTGTACGCGGGGCGGGACGAGCGCGCCAGAGGCATGCTCTCCACGACAAATTGTCATCCTGACCCTGAGCGGAGCCGAAGCGGAAGGACCTGTCCTGATCGGCTCAGTACTCCACGCCCACCAGGAACAGCCCGCTGGCGGGCGCAGTGGGGCCAGCGGAGGAGCGATCGCGAGCAGCAAGAATGCGTCCGAAATCTTCCCGGCTCACGCTTCCCTTCCCTATCAGCACAAATGTCCCAACCAGATTGCGCACCATGTGGTGAAGAAATCCGCTGCCGCGCACGGTATAGATCAGTTCGTCGCCTTCGCGAATCCAGCTAGAGGAAAAAATCCTTCGGATATTCGTTGTTGCAACTCCGCAGATCCGCGCTTCTTCGCCAGCCATCATGCGTTCCACCCGCTCCGGATCGACCGCCGCGAACGACGTGAAATCGTGCTCCCCAATAACAACGCCGGCAGCCTCGATCATCGCCCATTCATCCAGCGGATACGGATAGTGCCACACATAGCGCGCCACAAACGGTGGACAGATGGCACCGCGATGCATCCGATAACGGTAAGTCTTGGCGTGCGCGGACTTCCGCGCATGAAAATCGGCAGCCGCTTCGCTCACCTCCAACACGCGGATCGCAGGCGGCAGAATGTCATTCAAAGCGAGGGCCCAGTTTTCGATGGGAATTGGCGACGCCGTCGCAAAGCTCGCCACCTGGGCAAGCGCATGGACACCCGCATCGGTTCGGCCCGATCCCTGGGGCAGTACATTTTCGCCGCTCAACCGTCCAATAGCGTGAGCCAATGTGCCTTGCACCGTCGCCCGGCCGGGCTGCACCTGCCAGCCCGCGAACGGGGACCCATCATAAGAAAGGATCAGCTTCAGATTGCGCACATGTTTTTCCGAGTCCTGGGCTGCTTGACCATCATCCGTTCGTATTTGTACATCATCTACAAACTCTTTTCCGCTCGCGTCGCAGAAAGTGCCGCAGCGCGTCAGATATACTATTGCCCTTACGATTCATTTACTTCATGCAAGAGATTGCCTCTGCCGCAAGAATGCAAGGAACTCTTGCCCGGCATTCTACGTAACAACAGGGGTGTGGATCACAGCGTCCGTGCTTCTCAGACATGATCGATGGAGATGATGCGAATGGAGCGTTCTAATTCTATTTCCCCAAGGTTCAGTGTGTTCCGCCTGGCAGCGGCCCTCTTGCTCGCCGCCGTCATGGTACCTGCGGCGTGGAGCCAGGATGCCTCGTCCATGCCGCCAGCTCCATCGGCGCAGACACAGAATGCAATGCCCACGGCGTCGCAGCCGTTCGATGTGAGGGAGTATTCGAAACCGCGCGCGCCTTTTCCGAACTTTGCCGCTCCCTACACCCCACGTCGCGTGGCCCCTCCGAACCTGGCCAACACGCCCCGCATCGATCAGCTCATGCATGACGGCAAACTCTACATCTCGATGAACGACGCAGTTGCGCTGGCGCTCGAAAACAATCTCGACATCGCCATCGCCCGTTACAATCTGAACATCGCAGACACTGACGTTTGGCGCGCCCAAGCGGGAGCCGCCATTCTTGGCATCAACACTGGCGTCGTTCAGGGCACGCCGGGTGGTGGCGTGGGCGGGTTAGGCGGACAAGTCGGTTCCGGGCAGGGCGGAACTTCGGTGGCTTCCGGCGGCGCCGGAGCGGGTGCGGGCGGCTTGGTCGTCTCCACGCTCGGGAGTGGTCCGCAGATCACCAGCTTTGACCCCATCCTCACGGGCACGCTCCAGTTCGATCGCCAGGAGATCAACTGCTCCACGCCATTTTGCGGCAGCAGCCAGAACTCGACCACGGCCAATTTTGCCTACAACCAGGGATTCCAGTGGGGCTCGAATCTGGCGGTCGCCTTCAACAACAGCCGGGTGACGTCAACGAACTCGTTCAATATCCTGAGTCCGCAGCTGAATTCCAGTTTCCGGGCGCAGGTCACCCAGCACCTGTTGCAGGGCTTCGGATTCGCCCCGAACACGCGCTTCATTCAGATTGCCAAGAACGACCGCAAAATTTCCGATGTGGCGTTTCGCCTGCAAACCATCACGACCGTTGACCAGATCGAAAACATGTATTGGGATCTGGTCTACGCTTATGAAAACGTGCGCGTGCAGCAGGAGTCGCTAGCCTTCGCGCAGAAGACACTCTCCGATAACAGGAAACAGGTCGAGATTGGAACTCTGGCGCCGATTGAAGTGGTGCGGGCGCAGAGCACTGTGGCCAGCGATCAGCAAACGCTCACGCTCGCTCTTACGAATCTTCAGTTACAGCAATTGCTCATGAAGAACGCACTCAGCCGCACCCTCGTTGACCCAAGGCTGGCCGATGCGGAAGTGATCCCGACATCAACGATGGAGGTTCCTGCCCACGAACCGGTCATCCCAACGGAAGATCTGGTGAACAACGCCCTCAGCCATCGTCCTGATCTGGCGGAGGCGCGCATCAACCTTACCAATACCGCCATCAGCAATAAGGCCATTCGCAACGCCCAGTTGCCCAGTCTGGACGCGTTCGCGTACTACTCGGGAAATGGATTGGGCGGAGTTCAGAATCCAGGCTACATCTGTGTACTTGACCCCACCAACCCGGTATTTTGCCCGCAGCCGCCTCTGCCGCCTTACAGCAACGTCCCAACAGTTTCTTACGGCTCTACTCTCAATCAGCTGATTAATTCGAGCGCTCCCGACAAGGGTATGGGATTGCAACTCACGATTCCGATTCGCAACCGCGCCGCCCAGGCAACGCAGGTACGCTCGGAGTTTGAATACCGCCAGGCACAATTGCGCATCCAGCAGCTTGAGAACCAGGTGCGCATCGAGGTGCGCAACGCGCAATTCGGAGTACAGCAGAATCTGGCCAGCGTCGCCTCCGCCCAAGCAGCGGTCGATCTGGCGCGGCAGTCACTCGATGCGGAACAAAAGAAGTATGCGCTCGGCGCATCGACTTCCACCCTCGTCCTCCAGTACCAGTCTGGCATGACCGGGGCCGAAGTCACGCTTGTTTCCGCCCAAGCGGCCTACGAAAAAGCTCAAGTAGAACTCGATCGGGCCACCGGCCTTCTGCTCGAGCACTCCAATATTCAGATCGCCGATGCCGAGCGCGGTGAGGTCACGCATACGCCAAACATTCCGCACGTGGCGTCGAGGCCCGCCGATCAACCGCTTCCGACCGGCCCGGGGGCACAGCCGCAGCAGTAATTCCCGCATCACAGGAAAATCAACCTTCAAGAACAGCCCTGGCATAACGGGGCTTTCTTTTTGCCTTCTGCTTCCGAAGCCATTACCATATTCTTATTCGGAGGCTTTATGTACGAGCAGCAGAAAGCGCAGAAAGCACGCTACATCGGATGGGGAATTGGAATCGCGCTGGTTGTCGTCGTGGTCGTCGCAAAGCTGGTTCTGAAGTTCTGAGGCTCCTCCTTTTCAAATCCGAGAGCCAGGGCGACAATTGGTTCCCCGCAGAGCAGCCGTCTCGTGACTAGCTACCGGACAGTCGCTACGAGTATCCTCTCTCCGTGACGCTCTCGGTCGTCATCATCACTCACAACGAAGAAGCAAACATAGCGCGCACGCTCGCCAGCGTGCAGCCGCTGGTGTCGGACGGCAAGGGCGAGATCATCGTCGTCGATTCCGGCTCGGCCGATCGCACTGTGGAAATTGCGAAATCACACGGCGCGAAAGTCTTAATCGAGGAGTGGAAAGGCTACGCCGCACAGAAGAATTCAGCAATCGATAAGGCGACGGGCGATTGGATTTTGAGTCTGGATGCGGATGAGGAAGTGGATGCCGATCTCCAACGAACGCTTGCTGACACCATCGAGGGAATGGAGCGGGCATCCGCATTACGCCAGCAACCAGATGTTCATCCGTTCACGGTCGACGACGCAAGGGATGACCTGGAGTATCACATTGGAACGAAATTTACTGCGGAGTTCGCGGGCATGTGGATTCCGCGCAAGAATGAATTTCTCGGCCGCTGGATCCGCCACGGCGGTTTTTGGCCTGATCCCAAACTACGCTTCTTCCGCCGCGGAAGCGGCCAATTCGAAAACCGGGCGGTGCATGAAGACTTACGGATCAGCGGCAAGACGAGCCGAATTCGACACGGCGCTCTCCTCCACCATTCCTACCCCACTCTCGCCGACTATCTCGACCACATGAACCGCTACTCGTCTCTGGGCGCCGAAATGATCGCCGCCAAAGGACCGGTGCACTTCAGCTCGTTCAACATCGTCGTGCGCCCGCTCGCAACCTTCCTCTACAACTATTTCTTCCGCCTGGGTTTCCTCGATGGCCGCGAAGGCCTCCTGCTGCACCTCTATCATGCGGTCTATGTATCGTGGAAATATGCCAAGGCGTGGGAACTGACAAGAAAGAAATCCACATAGAGACACGGCTTGCCGCGTCTCAAACGGCATCGACTATCTGTGCGATGTGATCCGGATGATGTCGTGCTCCACACGGAATTCACGCCCGGGAAACTGCGCTGCGACGTACCGCTCCACATCGCTCACGGAAAGCTGCTGCCCGATTCCCGTCAGGCCGTGCGCGTCGTCCAGCAAAACAACATGCGGAAACGGATGGCTCAGAATCATCTCCAGTTCCGCCGACAGCCGCTGCTGGTCTCCCTGTTTCCCGACCCAGCCATAATACCCGGCGTCGAGCCAGAACAGCGCCGGCCCGTTGAGCAGCGCAAGCACCTCGGGCATGACCGCCCGGCTGTCACCGCAGAAAATCCTGATGTGTCGCTCTCCCGAAAACTTTCTCTGCGCGCGCTCGGCCAGCGCCGGAAAAAATTCGATCGAATAAATCCGGTCGAACCGCCGCTTCATGGCCGCCACCATCTCGCCATAATAAGTCCCGGTTTCAACCAGAGTTGTTAACCCAAAGCGCTCAGCATATTCGCGGACGACCTTCTGCTTCAGCAGATGAGGAGAACGCTCAGGCCGTCCGCGCAGAATCCAGTACCAGTAATCCGGATAGTGCCCAATCGTCTTGTACGCGCCATAAACCGGAGTGCGCTGCAGCAAACGCCGGAAAGCCTTCAGGGTGTCCTCCGCTGGATAGAAATCAAAAGAATAGGGGTGTGCGGAATACGGGTCAAGCGAGAGAGAGCCGCGAGTAACGAGTCACGAGCCGCGCGCAAGCGGTCCCATTGAGATTTATAAATACTAACCGGCTGTGTATCGTGCAAGTCGCGGCTCAAGGGGCCGAGTCGATTGCTCGCGGCTCGTAGCTCGAGACTCGTGGCTCGTGGCTCGTGGCTCGTGGCTCGTATATCATCAAATGCAGCGTGGGGAGCCGCATGGCCGAGAACAAATCGAAAGCAGATCGATCCAAGCCGTCCTTAGCCGAGAGCCCGGTCTCGGATGTCTTCGAGAATCGTCATCCGTCGCCATCCGAAAAAGACTGGGCCGAAAAAACGCTCACGCCCACACTCGAAAAAACGCCCGAAAAACCCATCGGAGCGCCGACCGGCACCAACCTCGACGACCAGGGCCACGCTCGTTTCAGCACGATTTCAAACGTTCCCATCCGACGCCTCTACACGCAAGCCGATCTGCCCGCCGACTGGAACTACGACCATTATCTGGGCTATCCCGGCCAACCGCCCTATACGCGCGGTATTCACGCGACTGGCTACCGCGGCAAGCTCTGGACCATGCGCATGTTTTCCGGCTTCGCTTCGCCCGAAGAGACCAACCAGCGCTATAAATATCTGCTCGAACACGGCGGTGGAGGCCTCTCGGTCGCGTTCGACCTGCCCACTCTAATGGGCTACGACTCCGATGACGCAGCGAGCGAGGGCGAGGTCGGCAAGTGCGGCGTCGCCATCGATTCCCTCGAAGATATGGAGATTCTGTTCGGCGGCATCGATCTCGAAAAAATCACCACCTCGATGACCATCAATTCTCCCGCCAGCGTGCTCTGGGCGATGTATCTGGTCGTCGCCGAAAAGCAGGGGGCCGATTGGAAGAAAATTTCGGGCACCATCCAGAATGACAGTCTGAAGGAATACATCGCGCAGAAGGAATACATCTATCCTCCCGCCCCGTCGATGCGCCTGGTGATCGACACCTTCGAGTTCGGATCGAAATTCACCCCGCGCTTCAACACCATTTCCATCTCCGGATACCACATCCGCGAGGCCGGTTCGACCGCACTCCAGGAGTTGGCATTCACCATCTACGACGGCGTTGAATATGTCGAATGGGCGCGCCGCCGCGGCCTCGACATCGACGACTTCGGCCCCCGTCTGAGCTTCTTCTTCAACGCTCACAACGATTTTTTCGAGGAGATTGCCAAGTATCGCGCCGCCCGCAAAATCTGGTATCGGCTGATGAAGGACCGCTTCAGCGCGAAGAACGATCGCACCCGCCTGATGCGCTTTCACACCCAGACCGCTGGCGTCTCGCTGCCCGCTCAGCAACCACGGAACAATATCGCGCGCGTTGCAATCCAGGCGCTCGCGGCCGTCCTCGGAGGCACCCAGTCACTGCACACCGATGCCTACGATGAAGCACTGGCCCTGCCTACCGAAGAAGCCGCGCGCATCGCACTGCGAACGCAGCAGATCATTGCCTACGAGTCAGGCGTCGCGCAGACGGTTGACCCCCTCGGCGGTAGCTATTTCGTCGAGAAGCTGACCCTCGACATGGAAAAGGGTGCGTTTGACTACTTTGAAAAACTCGACCATATGGGCGGCATGGTCAAGGCAATCGAGCGCGGCTATCCACAAAAAGAGATCGCCGAGGCCAGTTACCAGTTCCAGCGCGCGGTCGAGGCCAATGAAAAGATCACGGTCGGCGTCAATGACTTCGTGGTCGAGGAAGAATCGCCGGAGATTCTCTACATTGGCGAATCAGTGGCGCGGGCACAGGAGAAAAAACTGAAAGCCCTGCGCGCCCGCCGCTCGAACGAAGAGGTCGAGCGTTGTCTGGAAGCCCTGAAGCAAGCCGCCGCGAAAACGCCCACGGCCGGAGCCAACGGCAACATCTCCGATGCGAACACCATGCCGTACATCGTCGATGCGGTCCGCGCCTATGCCACGGTCGGCGAGATCTGCGAAGCCCTGCGGCAGGTGTATGGGACGTACACAGAGGTGAGCGTCACGTAGGCTCGTAGAGGACTGATCGCGGACGCCTACGTTGATTTGCTCGCCGCCAAACTAGCTCCAAGCTCTTAGCTCCAAGCTAAAACAGGTGCCTGAAAACTGCAGGTTTTGCTTGGAGTTTGGAGCTAAGAGCTTGGAGCTGGCAGCTTCCTACTTCATCCGATTGCGATAGAGGCTCCCATCCACCTGTCCAACCATAGCCGGTATGTCGAGCGGGACCCCCAAAAATCCCGCCACCTCTTCGGCCACCGCCTGCGGTTCGCGCAGCACGCGGTGATAGTGCACGCGTAAGACCTTGACGCCCGCCTTGCTCGTAAGCCACTTGTTGACCTCGATTATGTGCCGCTGGAATAGCTCTGCCATATGCGAAGAGTTGCCACCTGGTTCGCACGTTCCGCGGCGTTTCAGCATTTCCTCCTGTGACTTCAGCACCTCGGGCATCGGCCGTTGCATAAAAATAATGCGGTATTCATAGCCGTCCGGAAGCGACAGAATCAGCTGCGAAATAACCTTCACAACCTTGCCTTCAGCCTCCCCAATCAAGCTCGGATCCTTGGGCAGTTGTTTGATCCGCTCCCACTCCAGATAGCCCTTGGGATTGTCGTTATCGGGTTTACGTTCGCCGTCGGAGAGCACCGGCATCCCCCCCGCGGCCAGCATCTGCATCATGAGCGAGGTGCCGGACCGCGGCAGCCCGGAAACAATCGTAATCATCAGCACCTTTCCAGCGAATATCGACAGACAAGATTACACGTACAGCCAACCGTCTTGCACCGCCGTCCGCACGGCGGCTTGGGCATTGCGCGGCGCTAATCGTTCTGATACCTTGCCTAGCTGCGGATCAAGGAGGGGGAATCGTGGCCTTTTGTCCTGTTTGTGGAACGCAGATCGCGGATGGAGCATCCTGCCCGAAGTGCGCCGCAGGCGCGGGCCAATCGAGTGGACCCGTGGCGAGAGTCGCCACTAGCGGTGGATTGGAAGACAACGTGGCGGGGGCTCTCGCTTACGTGACGATTATTCCCGCGATTGTCTTTCTCGTGCTGGAACCATTCAACCGGAGGCGCTTCGTCCGCTTCCATTCTTTTCAATGCATCTTCTTCGCCATTGCCTGGACCGTGCTCTGGATCTGCCTGTCCTTCATCGCGCACATTCCGTTCCTGGGATGGGCGACCCTGCTTATTTGGCCACTTGTCAGTCTGGTCGGGTTTGTAATCTGGCTGATTCTGGTCCTCAAGGCCTACCAGGGACAGATGTTCAAGCTGCCCGTGATCGGCGACATGGCGGAGAAGCAGGCTGGCTCATAGGTCTTCCCCAAGCCGACTTTGGCGCTGGACCATGACCTTTTCGCTTTTGGTGCGTCCATTGCAAGGAGTAAGCTAGAGGGTGATTGTTTACCGGACTCCAGCCTCAAAGTTCGCGGTTGCGCAGGTATCGAGCGGTCGGTATGTCGGTCGGCGCTCACCTGGCGCTGCTCGCAGTGATCGTATTTCACCATCCAAGAGTCATTGATGTCAGTCCAAGCTGGCTAGCCTGGGGAAACGCCCAACACTCTTACAAGATCACGTACCTGCCTCCCGGCAACCTGGACAATCCTGCGGACGAAGCGAAGCTATTGCTGCCAACTCAACCCGTTGCCAGCCCGGCCCATGTGAAGCCACGGCCGCAGGTGCGCACGCCAAAGAAGCCGGAACAGCATCAGCTTGACGCAAAGGCGGACGAGGCAAACGAAAATGCCAAGGCTGGATCTCCATTGGGTACTGTGCTTGACGGGCCGATCAGCGGCCATGAAGTGCGCGTGGCGTATCCTGTATATCCGGAACCGCAGGTAGACCGCGCCGGCCTTCCGCGCGATCTGCAGGGCGATGTTGTGATTGAAGTGACAATCGACTCGCAGGGCAACGTCGTCGAAACGAAAATCGTGCAGGCAATCGGCCATGGGATCGACGAAAAGATTGAGGCAACCCTACGGCAACGGCATTACCAGCCAGCCACGCTCGATGGCACTCCTGTCGCCTCGCGGCAAGACGTTCACTTCCACTTTCCGTCGTAAGCTCACCTCAGCTGGTAGCTTTCAGTTCCCAGGAAAACCAGCGGGACTTCGCCCCCTCCGAGGCGCCCCATAAAAGCACTATTCGCTTTACATTCGCCCCTGTGTTAAACTTGCCCGCCGTCTGGTGAGGAGCGGAAATTTGTCCAAAGCGATGAACCATCTCAAAGCAAACCACCGCAAAGCGATCAATCACCTCAAGAAATCCGACCCCGTGCTGGCAGCGATCATTGACCGCATCGGCCCTTGCCGCATGGAGTTCGGCGAGCCTACCTTCCACAGCTTGGCGGAAGCGATCCTGTACCAGCAACTGAACGGCAAAGCTGCGGCCACCATCTTCAACCGATTTACTGAACTGGCGGGCGACCCTCTGACACCGGCGGGCATTCTCAAGCTGACCGACGCCCAGATGCGGGGTGTCGGATTGTCAAGGCAGAAGACGGCTTACCTCCGCGACCTGTCGGAGAAAACCAAGGCTGGGTTGCTCGAATTCGACCGCATGCCCGAAATGACAGAAGAAGACGTGATCGCGCACCTTACGCAGGTGAAGGGCGTAGGCGTTTGGACCGCGCACATGTTTCTGATGTTCACCTTGCGCCGTCCGGATATTCTCCCCACCGGTGACTACGGCGTGCAGGCTGCGATCAAGAAGCATTACAAGAAAAGAAACTGGCCCAAGCCGGACGTGATGCACAAGATCGCCCAGCCGTGGGCTCCGTACCGCTCAATTGCCTGCTGGTATTTGTGGAAGAGCCTGGATGTGAAAACGATGTGAGGCCGTGGGCGGAAGTGCCCGCGCCCCTGGGCGTCAGAACTCCACCCGCAGTTGGAAAGCGGCCGTCGGTGGACTGCTATTCCCGCACAATCCCACGCCCAGCAAGCCGGTTGGAGGGAATAAGCAAGCACACAAAAAACCCTCTCAACCAACGAGAGGGTTTGCGAACTGGCCGGAGAAACTTACGCCGCGACCGCGCGCACTACGTTGCCTGCCTGAAAGCCCTTCGGGCCCTTGAGCAGATCGAACTCCACCATCTCACCTTCGTTCAGCGAACGGTAGCCGTTCTCCTGGATGGCGGAGAAGTGCACGAACACGTCTTCACCCGTGGAGCGCTGGATGAACCCGTATCCCTTCGCCCCGTTGAACCACTTCACAGTACCCTTCTCTCTCACAAAAAACTCCTTTCGCCTCAATCGTAAGAATTACTCTTGCATCCCTTATCTGTTTGCCCCACCCGCCGGTGCTGTGTATCGATCACCAGAGACGAGACACCCCCTCAAAGAGTGCAAGAATTTTGGCGGCATCGCCGCGCGGCCGAACGCGCCCAGCCAACAGAAACGGCTCCCCGCATTTCGCCGGGCCGTTGCCCGCGACGAAGCACAGTGGAGCCGCGAAGACGAAAGCGCATTTCGAACGAACACACAGAAACGCCAACCGTAGTGCTCACTCGCCAGCGTGGACCCTGACGAAGCACCAGATAATAGCAGGAACATTACGATTGGCAAGAACGAAATTTTAGACGCCAGATACCAACTATGACTAGGAGACGCGACCAGAAGCCGAGCTATGCGCCCGGAGTTGGCGGACTAGGGAAACCATAAGTGTTTGATAAGATTTGAAAAACAGTGTCTTCTATCACACCGATCGGGGTCTCCGGGAAGAAAGGCGCGGCCGAGGTTCGCGCCGCTCCCACCCAAGGCCTGCTGCGCTCTACGGCGCGTTACCTGCTGCAAACCGACGTGCATACTTTCGCTTTCTCGGTCGCGGCCAATGCCATCCTGTCGCTATTTCCGTTTCTACTCCTCCTCATGACGCTCATCCGGCACGTGTTTCATTCTCAGGCGATGTATAGCATCGTGGAAAACTTGTTGCGCGACTCTCTGCCTACCGGCCAGGAGTTCGTGATCCGGAATTTGAATGCTCTGGTCGTTTCGCACCATCGCGCCCAGGTGTTTTCGCTGGTAATGCTGCTGATCGGTTCCACCGGAATTTTCATGCCGCTGGAAGTGGCCCTAAACCGCGTCTGGGGATTCCCCAACAACCGCTCGTACCTGGGAAATCAGCTGATCGCGCTCGGCCTGGCGTTTGCATGCGGGTCGCTCGCTCTGCTCTCGGTTGGCTTGACCGCGGGCAACGTAACCATGTTGAAGAGCGTGCTGCATGGATATGGAACCTGGTACGTGCAGCTGGCGGGATTTATCACCATGAAGGTTTTTTCCATCGGAGCCTCCATCGCGATTTTCTTCCTCGTGTACTGGCTGCTGCCGAACGGCAAGGTTCACGCCCAGAGAGTCCTGCCGGCGGCCGTGATCATGGGACTGCTTTCCGAAGCCCTGAAGTACGTTTACATCTTCGCCCTGCCGTTTCTGAATTTCGGCGAAGTGTACGGCCCCTTCGCGATTTCGGTGAGCCTCATATTCTGGGCCTTTCTATCCGGCATGCTGCTGCTGACCGGCGCACACTTGTCGGCCCGCACAGTGCGCGTTCTCTGATTCAATCTCCGAGCTTACGGTACCGGGGATGCGTCAATCGCCGGCAGAATATATTCCGGCACAAAGTCCTGTTGAATCTTGTACAGCACCGGATCGGAGTAATTCCCCGCGTAGAATGCAACCACCAAGTCAAGCTCCGGAATCCCCATCACAATCTGTCCGCCATTCCCGCCCGCAAAAAATGCGTGCACCGTTCGGCCTTTGTAAGGATACGAGATGCTCCACCAGAGATAGCCATACTGTATCTTGCGCAGGTTCTCCAGAGGCGAGGTAGCCTGCCGAGCCCATTCCGCGCTCACAATTTGCTGCCCCTTCCACGTCCCTCCGTTGAGCATGACCTGCCCCAGCTTCATGAAATCCCGAGGCAGCCAGTAGATCCCGCCTCCCATATAAGGATCGCCAGTCGGAGAAAGATCCAGATAATAGTGCTGGATCTGCAGCGGATCTGCGATCCGCTCCTGGAAAAGCACCGCCAGCGACTTGCCCGTCACATGCTGCAGCACATCGCCCAGCAGATTGGCGTCAGCGGAGCAGTAAACAGGCTGCTCCCCCGGATTCGCATTCATCGGCACGTTCAACGTGTAGTGGTACCAGTCCGGATCCTCCGTTTGAGCCTGCATTACATCCTCGTTGCCCGGAGCCCTCGGATCGCGATCGTCGCAGTAGTATCCCGACGTCATCATCAACAGGTTCTCGACCGTCATCGCCTTCCTGCGCGGATCAAGATCGGCGGGAAGATGACTGCCATAGATTCTCTGGTAAACCGGAGTCGATACGCTGAGTGCCCCACCGTGCTCAATCACCGATCCGACCAGCGTGGCCGTAAGGCTCTTGCTGGCCGAGCGCGTATCATGCGGCTTCTCCCGGTAAAAGCCGTGGAAGTACTCCTCGAAAACCAGCTTGCCATGGCGAGCAACGAGCATGCCATGCAGGTAAGGATCATGCACTGACTTCGCCGGCGGATCGATCACCTCTTCGATCAACCGTCGCAACGGTGCTTCGGCAATGCCCGCTTCCACCAGCGTACCCGTCGGCCAGCCATCATCTTCAGAAGGCGGCGGCATGTACCGATATGGACTCGGCTTCTTCCCCCGCGCATAGAAAAAGCTGTTGTCGCCGGCGCGCGTGAAATCGAAGCTCCCGAACATGGGGAAATAAAGCGTAAATTGATCCGCGTCAGCGTTTGCGCCCGGATGGTAAGTCCCTTCGGCAAGCACGCGTTCATTTTTCTCGTCGCCGCGATTGTGCCCGATCAGCTTTACAGCGTCGCTGTTCCGCTCGATCCGATCGGCGATAAGAAACACGCCGATGTTGCGGTCGGGATTCTGCAGAAACGCTCCCACCGATCCATCGTCTCGCGCGCTCGCAGCAAGGTAAAGCGTGAACTCGTCTTCCAGCGGGATCACTTCGCCCTGCCAGCGGTCTTTTCCATGCGGCGTGAGGACTACCGGAGAAGCATAGTTCATTCCATTGTTGACGGTTGGTGGTTGAATCCAGTGCCCGCGAATTTCATTCGACTTCGCATCCAGCACACCCCGGAACTCCCCACGGCCGCCCGGAAACACGCAGTGAATCGCTTCGCCGTGCAACGGAGCCTCCACGCGCAGTCCTGCAACCTCGACCGTCCATGCGTCCCTTTCACGGCTTATC
>JBAQJU010000120.1:0-46849 GCA_049300475.1 Terriglobales bacterium
GGTCAATGCCGATCGCCGCCAGTGATTCCAGGTATAGCTCCTGCACATTCTCTGGCGGAGGCTTCAGGATGACCTGCAGCTGCAGGTGCTTGAACAACCGGTTGGGATTCTCCCCATAACGGCCATCGGCCGGACGCCGCGAAGGCTGCACATAAGCAACCTTATAAGGATTCGGCCCGAGCACCCGCAGAAACGTCTCCGGAGCCATAGTCCCGGCGCCCACCTCCACGTCGTAAGGCTGCTGAATGACTGCCCCGCGCGCAGCGTAGAACGCCTGCAGCTTGAGGATGAGTTCTTGGAAGGTCAGCGAATTGGATTTGGATGAAGTCACGATCGGATGACGTTTAGTAAGAATCCTTCCTAGCATTTTCCCGGATCATCGGGGACATCGCGGTGCTTGACAAACATCGCCTGCCGAAAAGCTCCGAAGCCAAACACGATCACTCCAAGAGCAGCCCAAGGTGCGCGAACTGGACCATGCAGGTACCCAACCACAATCAGCACAGCTACTCCAGCGTATACGCACATCAGAAACACGTCCCATAGAACCGCTGCCTTGCTGCTCATGTCAGAGTTCCTGAAGGCTAGCTAACCGCCGATCTCCTCCAGCATTCCCGCCGTCACCAGCTTCTTCTCGATGTGCCGCTCCAGAATCTGGAGAAGAAACTTGCGCAGGTCGGCGCACACCGCTTTCGGCCAATCAATCTCCGCAAACTCGGAAACCCGCGACCGCAGCATCTGTGCCGCAATCTTTCTCGACTCTGGCGACAGCTCCGACGACGCCACACGCTTATCGTCAGCGCAGACCAACCCGTCGGCCAGCGCGTGGTAAAACGCCCGGTTGCCATCAAGCGCCCGTCCGCACACGACGCACTCCGAGAACTCCGGCAGAAAGCCCATCAGCCGTGTCATCCACAGCTCAAAGTACGTGACAGGCATCCAAAACGCCGACCCGCGCAACTCCGCCAGCACCGCAAGCGTCAGCCGGAAGACCGCATCGCTCGCCTCCCGATCCGGCATCAACTGATCGAGCAACTCGGCCACATGCGCCAGCGCTGTCGCCCGCGCGTAGGTCACCACGCCGCTCATCGGCGACTCGATCACCTCGCACGAATCTAGCCGCGCCAACTCCTGCCCCTCGCGGTCGTCGTAGAACGCCCGCACATACGTCATCGGCTCGAGCGCGCCGCCAAAGCGGCGTTTCGACTTCTTGGCCGCCCGCGCCACGCCTTTCACCTTGCCTTCCAGGCGCGTAAAGAGCGTCACCAGCAGGTCCGACTCGCGCAAGGGATAGGTGCGCAGAACGATCGCTTCCGACTCCTTCAGCGCCATGGCTAAGATTAAATATCGATTGTAATGGATGAAGTGCGGAAGCGTCAGCAATTGGACCTGAACTGAAGTTAGCTTCGAGCGACGAGCTTCGAGCCACGAGCAAGCAACACCAAACGCCCTGGAATACTGCGGAATTGTCAAGTCTTGACACTACGAGGATTGCTCAAAGCTCGCAGCTCATGGCTCCAAGTTGATTTTGCTTGCTCGAAGCTCGCGGCTCGAAGCTGATTTATCTTCCAAAATACTTCGCGTTGCGCTCCGTGTACTCCTTCCACTTTTCCGGCAGGTCGTCGAGCGCGAAGATCGCCGAGACCGGACAGACCGGAACGCAGGCTCCGCAGTCGATGCACTCGACCGGATCGATGTACAGCATTTCTTCGGTCGCGTACTTGTCGGAATCCTTCTTGGGATGAATGCAATCCACCGGACAAGCGTCAACGCAAGCAGTGTCTTTCGTACCGATGCAAGGCTCGGCAATTACGTAGGCCATTTCTTCAGTGCTCCTAGAACCTGTGGAGGGTAACAGAACTCGTAGGAAAATTGTAGCAGGAATTTTTCCCGCGTGTGGCCGGAATCGTCGACCCGGTACTGGTGCAGTTTTGAATCAGTTTTGAAAGGGCACGGCTTCAGAGGCTGCGTAAAAACTCGGCGTTGTCCACGAACGGAAGGGCACGAGTTCCACTCGTGCCGCCTAGCAGGCTGCGGAAAAACTCAATATTGCGCTTGATTTTGGTGGCGCAGCGGTATACGGCTGCGATAACTGGCCTCTTTTCAATGCGGCTTCAGCCGCTGAGGTCACACACTCGACCCGCAGTAGGCTGCTAGTCGCTGAAAATAGATTCGCGCTTCAGCGCCTGCGGGTCGCAATTCGCGGGCGCAAAGACCTTTTCCGCAACCTCTTCAGCCATGCCGTAAGCTACCGATTTACTCACTTTCACGCCGGCCCGAAAACCAGATTTATTTCCGCCTCTCAGATTCGCAGCGTCTTCGCCCGGCAACCCAGCCGAGATCTGTACAATACTGTATGTACACAAGCGTAACAGGAACGTTCTTGGCAAAAAACTCCTTGACCTAGCCGCCGAAAAGTCCAACCATAAAAGAGGCGCACAAAGCGCTCAGCACCATCAGTTTTTTAAAGAAAAAAAGATTTTGGAGGCACAAGAACTCCAGCACGGGCCATCGCACATTGGAGCATAACTCCTTATTCTGGAATACTTTACTTGTAAGTCTTTATTTAAGAATACTTTGCGGACGAAAAGCCGGAAACAGGGGCATAAATCCCCCGGCTTTCCTATTTAAGTCTCATGCATTCAATACTTTGCCTATAAACAGTGTGCGCTCAACACTTTGGCAGGAATTTCTCTAACTGACTGATTATAATAGATCGAGGTGCCGGGGGGTTAGGGAGGATGAAAGGGAGCAATGCTAGGCCTGAGACGCCCTGCGCCGTTGGCTACAGGAAGTTATGCCCTGGCCGCGCCTACAAATGAGCCGGCCTTGCCGAGCAGCATTTTCTGAATGGCTGCCTGCACCCGTTGATAGGCAGGCATACGGTATTTCCAGCGCTCATCGGGCTCCGGAGGATTCACTACCATGGTGGCGTTGGCTTCGAATACGAGCACTTCTCCCTTCGCATTCAGTCCGAAATCGATTCCGGCATAATCGAGCCCGAGCACAGACTGAATTCGTCCCAGCGCAGAGATGGCGAGCGGCCCGAGCACGGCCGGCATGTTTTCGAGAAACGCGGCATCTTCCGCGCGATGCTCCGCACTCTCCGTCATCTCAGCCGTAAAGTAGTGGATTTTCCAATGGCTCGAAATCGCGCAGTGCAGCGGATAGAGCTGGCCATCGATCATCATGGCCCGGTATTTGCGCGATTTCCCGTCCGTGCCACGCGCGTCCAGGTACTGCATGACGATAATTTCCTGGCCCGGAACCTCCTTGAGCGCGGCGGGAAGAGCTTCCGGATTTTCGACGCGCACAAAATGCAGGCCCGTGTGGAAGCCGACCGCGCGCAGCAGGAGAGGAAATTCCAAACGGTGAGAAGCCAGCATGGTCGCCACGTCCGCAGCGGACAACCGCTCCCGCGACAGGGTCACGGTCGTTGGCGTCACCACTCCCGGCAGACCGGCCATACGCATCGCGTTATTGCTCCGGCTGGTCGCGAGCACGGCCGCGGGCAGATTGATTACAGGCGCGCTGGTGAGGGCAAGCATGGACTGCGCAGCCACCAGCGCGGCCGATGACAACTCGGCATCGCCGATCGCGTTGATGACGAGTTGGTGGGCCGGAAGTGGAGTCTTTGGATCGAGGTATTCCGGAGTCACGATGTAAGTCTGGAAGATCTGATCATCGAGAAATTTCTGCAGGCGCACGTTGCCTCCGGTGGTCGAAGCCAGCAGCAGAACCGGCACCGCAGCGCCTCGCCCGCGATACACCATGGGAATTACCGAGCGGCCCTGGAAGGCCTGGCGCCGATGCCACGCCGCCTTTTGTGGGTCTCCCAGTTCGCCCAGTATGTAGGACATTCCTTCGTGCGCCTTCTTGTCTTCGGCATTCCCCTGCAGAGCGCGTTCGAAGTGCTGGCGCGCTTCGCGCTTCATTTCGAGCGCTTTCTCGCCGTGTCCGTGCGCGGTCATCTGCTCGCTCTCTTCCAGCAGAAGATTACCCAGATTGACGCGGGTCAGGAGATCGTCGGGATGACGTAACACAGCTTCGTTATACGCGATGCGCGCGGCCTTGCGATTTCCGGCAGAGAACAACACGCAGCCCAGGTTGTTCAGCGCCGCCAGATGGCGCGGAGAGCATTCGAGCACCCTGATGTAGTCGTTCCGGGCATCCACCAAACGGCCCAGTCTGGCCAATAACAATCCTCGTCGAAAACGCAGGTCGATCGAATCGGGATTGGCCGCCAGTTCGCTCTCGACCGTCTGCAACTCGGCTTCCCACTGCACGGCTGGTGGTATTTCCGCGGAGTTGACCTGGCTTGCGCCGGCCGCGACATCGCGGTGGCTTAACATGCGGCCCAATGCCAGAGTGCCCTCGAGTAGTTGGTCGATGTCGTCCTCGTCCGTCCGGTGATTGACGATGGCTGCGCGAATCGCCAGCCGTCCGTCAATCATCGTCGTGGAAGGCGCGACAATTCCGGCCTCGTGCAGTCCGACGACAATCTCCGCATTCACCCGATCGGAGTCATCCGCCCGGTATCGGAAGCAGACGATATTCAGCTCGACCGGCGCCAGTAACTCAAGCTCCGGAGTGTTCGCGATTCGGCGTTCCAGATCGCGCGCCAAATCGCACGTCCGCGAAACGGCTGCTCCCATTGCTTTCGTGCCATACACCTTCAGCGTGAACCAGGTCTTCAACGCACGAAAGCCGCGGGAAAGATCGGGACCGTAATCGCAGGGCCAGGGTGATCCGGCAGCCAGTCCGCGCGTCTCACGTCTTAAGTAAGAGGAGGATGCGGCAAACGCGTTGCGTTGCAGAGCGCCATCGCGCACCAGGACAAACCCTGCGTCATAAGGGACCTGTCCCCATTTATGGAAGTCGAAGGCCAACGAATCCGCCCGTTCGATTCCGCGAAGCTTGGGAGCAAGATCGGGAGCAAGCATGGCCAAAGCGCCGTACGCACCATCGACGTGGAACCAGAGCTTTTCGCGCGCGGCAAGTTCGGCAAGCCCGGCAAGATCGTCGATCGCGCCGGTATCCACGGTTCCGGCGGTTCCGACGACCAGAAATGGATGCAAGCCCGCTGCGCGGTCCCGTCCGATCGCGTTCTCCAGCGCCGCCAGATCCATGCGACGAAGATTGCCGGTTGGGACCAGCCGCAGAGCGTCGCTGCCGAGGCCGCAAAGATCCATGGCCTTGCCAACACAACCGTGAGCCGCGGCCGAGCCATAGGCGGTCAGCCGCCTGGAACTTGCGGGAACGCCGTCGCGGCGCACTTCGCAACCAAGCGCCGCGTCGCGAGCAACCACCACGGAAATGAAGTTTGCCATGGACGTGCCGGTGACAAAGAGTCCGGCAGCGGTTTCGGGAAAACCGAATATTTCCTGCATCCAGCGCGCGACCTGACGCTCGACCTCAATCGGGATCTGATCGCGCCCGCCGAGGTTCGAATTCAATCCCGCGGCCAGCATCTCCGCCAACATTCCCACCGGCGTGCCTCCGCCGTGGACCCAGCCCATAAATCCGGGATGAACATTTCCGACCGCGAACGGCAGGATGTAGTTCATGAACTCCTGATGGATTTCGGCGAGAGCATTGGGCTCAACCGGCACGGAGCTTCGAAATCGCTGGCGCACTTCGTCCGGGATCGGCTGCCACACCGGACGCTCCCGAATGTTTTTCGTGTAGTCGAGAATGTCGTCGAGCATCTGGTGGGATTGCCTTCGAAGGCTCTCCCAGTCCGATGGATCAAGCGTTGAATGCTCCGGGCCAAGCGCCGGCGGTTGCATTTCCTCGGTCACACACGGCTGAGTTTGAGACATCTTCCCCTTCGCCTCGACGCGGATCGCAATCCACGTTCGAAACGCGCATGGAAATGCGCATTACGGCATCACTGCAATTTGAGGGCCAGCAACCTGGCTCATCGGGCTTGGGGAAACGGCCTCTTCCGTGAGGAGATCATTAGAAATTTGCCAGAGAGGAACCTGCTCAGACAGAGAAAATTAGAAAATGCTAGGAACAAGATGACACTGCCGCCAGGTTTCAACACTGGCGGCGTGCAAGAAGGCATCGAGGCGATGCGCGGTGAATTCGATTACCGCAACCGCTCGTCGCCGGGAGCCCTTTCACAATGGCGGACTTATATCTGGTGGAAGGGTTGAAATAGGCCTTTCCAGACTCCCTTTACAAATCGCAATTTATGCGCCCCTCCGATGTAAGAAAATCTGCCGCCCCACACACCAAAGTGTGTCGGGCGGCAGGCTACTGTTCAGTTAGTTCGACTATCTTCGGCTGGCTGGTGGAACGATCCCGTTCATACGCAGATATTCCACCATCTGGCCATAGTGATCAAAGGAGTGGGCCACGACGTCCTCGGCGAGCTGAAGGCGCGTCTTCTGCGCGGAAGTAGGAAAGCTCGCCATGGGTTCCAGCATATTCGCTTCATTGATAGCCGCCATGGCCCGATGCAACGCCACGAATGAGCCTTTGACGTAATCCATGATTTGGGCTTTCGATTGGACTGCAATGGGCCCGGTCTCAGATTTCTGATCGGGCGTGGCTGTCTGGCCGAGAATGTATGCGGCCATCCGATAGTTATTCGCAGCCAGATGCTTGACCTGCTGTCCGAAAGTGCGCACGCCGGTGAACTCGCCTTTGGTTGGTGCGAAGAAATACTTTTCCTCCGGCATGGCCTCGGCCGCGTTGACGACGTGTTCCTCAGTGACGCCAATCCAGAAGTCGAGCGCCTGACTGACCGTGAGCCTAGTTTGCCCGAAGGCAACGTAGCTTGTGAAAGTGAGCAGCAGACAGAACAAAAACCTAAAAGCAATTTTCATATTAGCTCCTAAGAAACCAGACTTGGAAAGTCGGAACAAACGCACGAGCAGAGACACGTAGCGCTCAGTGCGCGGATTAGAGGCGGTTTCTTAGGAGACAGGTGGGCCGCGGTCGGTCTCAGGAGAGCCGATCGAGGACACGATAATCTTCGAGTCCGATAGGGTGGAAACATTGCGGGCTGCAACCCGGAGAGGGGTGACGATGTCGATTGAGCGAAACTCAACAAACCGAAGCGACCTGAAACTTCGTAACCCGCACCGGGCCGGCAGCGATCTCAAGGTGTAGCCGCACGCAGTAGAAACGGTCGCCGCAGTGGCCGCGTTTGCCGGTTCGCACCGATCTTGAGACCTTGGATAGGAACATGAAGGCACTCGCTGCCCGCCCCATCCGGCCACACAGGCAGAGGCCGACGCAGCCAAGACCGCAATCAAAAGCACCGAAGTGATCGAAGCGCCACGCATGATGTCAATTCTTAGACGCGCGACCTCATGATACGTCCTAATTGTCCCGTGGATTTCAAGCCATACCGAAACAAGGTTACGAGACGTTAAAACCTAGTCGCTAGAAGCCGCCTCCACAATGTACCCCGCGACGGCGCTAGCCGCAACGGTCAACGGCGACGCCAGATACATCTGCCCCGGGCCGCTGCGGCCTGGGAAGTTTCTATTTTGGGCGCTGATTACTACCTGATCTGCGCGCGTCGAAACTCCCGGCCCGGCGTTGATGCAGGCTCCGCAACTGGGCTCGATTAAGCGCGCGCCAGCTCGCTCGAAAATCTCTATGTAACCCTTGCGGCGCGAATATTCGCGCGTCTCCTGCGAGCCGAACTGGATCCAGAACTGGACGTTACTCGAAACTCTACGGCCATGCTTGAGCGCGTCGGCCAGCACGGCGGCGTACATATCCATGTCTTCATTCTTGCCGGCGGTGCAGGTGCCTCCGTAGGCGATTTCGATGGACACGGGCTCGGCGAGATCGCGAACGCATTTGCCGTTGCCGGGGTCTCCGGGCGTGGCGACCATGGGCGTGATGCGGGTGGCGTCGAGTTCGATGATGTGCGAGTATTCGGCATCGGGATCGCTCTGCAGGCCGGCGATCATGTGCTCGGCTTCGGTGCGCGCGAGCCCGCGGCGCTCCATCAAAAACTCAACAACCTTTTCATCCGGCGCGACGATGCCGGTGAAGCCTCCAATTTCGGCGGCCATGTTGGTCATGGTGGCGCGCTCGTCGACGCTCAGGGCTTCGACGGCTTCGCCCCCGTACTCTATGACCTTGGCGAGAGCCTGTCCGCTGCGCACGTAGTCAAGCGAGAGAATTTTGAGGATGAAGTCTTTGGCTGTGACGTTGGGATGGCGCTTGCCTTTGATGACGATCTTCACCGACTCGGGAATTTTGACGCGGACGTCTTTGGTGATCCACGAATTGAAAACGTCGGTGGTGCCGATGCCGAAGGCAATGCAGCCGATGGCGCCGACGTGGGGCGTGTGCGAGTCGGAGCCGACATTGACCTGGCCGGGGAGCGCGTAGGTTTCCAGCATTACAGAGTGACAGATGCCCTCGGAGCCCTTGCGGTCGGTGAGCTCGCCGTGGAGCTTGATGCCCTGCAGGCGGGCGAAGTCGGCTTGCTTGAGCTTGAGCTGGGTGGCGAGATCGAGGAGGCCAATCTTCTTCTTCTCTTCGGAGATGACCTCGTCAAGAAAAGTCAGGTGGTCGCGAAAAAAGCGAATGCTGGAGGCGTCGTTGACCGGGACATCTTTGCCGACGTACTGCTCGTAGAAGATCGATGCCATCGGCGTAACGTATTCGTGGCTAAAGCGGAGGTCGACGCGGGTGAATCCGGTATCGCCGGGCCTTACGGCGGGAACTCCGGTAGTGGCGGAAGCCGATCTTTGCGCGGCTGGACGGCCGGGGGGGGCCGTCGCTCCGCTATTTACCATGTGACTGGCAAAGATTTTTTCCGCCAGCGTCATGGGGCGTTTTGCAGTCTTGATCGGTGGCAGGAAAACTTTCTTCTGCATACGCGCCACGTTGAACGGGAACAGGCCGCCGTATTCGATCACCTGCCTGGTGATTTCGTCTTCGCCAGAAGTAAACTCGCTGAGCGAAATCTCTTGTCCAGCGCGGATGCGATCGATGAGCGAAAAATTCGTGGAGGTGAGCAGGCCGAGATTCTGGCAATTCTGCTGGTAGATGCGCTCGATATTTTCGGCGATCACGACCTGAATGCCAGCGCACATTTCGGCGTAAGGAGACTGCTCGCGGCTGGAGCCTTTGCCGCGCCGCTTGCCGCTGACCGAGCACACGAAGCCGCCCTTTTTCACGTCGCCGCGGCCGATGGGCGCAACACCTTGGCACTTTAACCCGGCATAGGGAATCTCCCCGAGCGTTTGATCGAAGTAGAAGCAGAAGTGCGCGGGAGTAATTTCGTCGGTTGAGATGTCGTCGCGGAGCTTGGGATTGGCGGCAGGATTCTTTGCGTCCCAGGGCAGTTCCCAGCCCGCGAGCTGCTTTTTGATCAGCTCAGGATCTTCGGTCAGGAAGAGGATGCGGCCTTGCAGGCGGAGGTGATCCGCGCGCTTTTCGACTTTGCGATCCAGTAGCGTATCGGACATGCTGCTTGTCCCGAAAACCTCTAACCACAGAGGACCCTTCGGCTCCGTCCAGGGCAGGCACCGAGTTTCACGAAGGAAACCCATTACCCCACTGGATTTATTGTAACGCTTAGGATCTGTGTTCTTTGGCGTAGACGGCGGGATCCGGCAATTCTTCCAGCGCTTTGCCGGAGAATACGGATTGGAATTCCGCGAGCAGTGCATCGTGCACCAAGCCGTTCGAGGCCAGCGTTTCGCGGCTCGCGATTTGGAATGGGCCGCCGGAGAAATCGGTGACGCGCCCGCCGGCTTCTTCGACGATGAGCACGCCCGCCGCGGTGTCCCAGGGATTGAGATTGAATTCCCAGAAGCCATCGAAGCGTCCGGCGGCGACGTTACACAGATCGAGAGCTGCGGAACCGGCGCGCCGCACGCCATGCGAGTGCAGCGTCAGATGGTGATAGAAATAAATGTTCGGGTTCTTGTGGCGCTTTTGGCTGGGAAAACCGGTGGCCACCAGACATTCGGCTAGTGCGGCGGTCGATGAAACGCGCATCGGCTGGTTGTTCAGCCACGCCCCACTTTTCGTTTCCGCAATGAACATTTCGTCGCGAGTGGGATCGTAGACGACGCCAGCGACGCGCGCGCCCCGATATTCGACGGCCAGCGACACGCAAAACACAGGATATCCGTGAGCAAAATTTGTGGTTCCGTCGAGCGGATCGACATACCACTTGTAGTCGCTGCCAGTTTCGATTCGTGTCCCCTCTTCGCCCATCACATCGTGAGCCGGGAAGTCATGGCGAATGCGCTCGAGGATGAGCGCTTCGGACTGGCGATCGGCGATCGTAACCAGGTCGGCGCTGCCTTTATATTCGATCTTCACGTGGCGGCGGAAGTGCTCCATCAGCAGGCTGCCCGCTTCGCGCGCGATGGCCTGCATGGTGGAAAGCAATTCCGGGGATTGACTGGATGTCATGCGGCTTTCAGACTTTCATTCTTGCGAAGCCATGCCAAATTCAAATTCATAGTTCCTTCGCTCCCCACGCCAGCAAGCAAAGTAACGCCTGCTGGGACCGCGGTCGCGCCGGATGATACGAGAATTGCTGTAATCTTCGGCGACCCTGAGCACTCGCCACTGACTACTTCTTCTTTCCTTCTTCGGAGATGTAGACGATTTCGTGCTTGAAGATGAAGAGGTTCGGACCATCGTCGCGGGTGACGCGAACCATATTCTTGTCGTAGTACTCGATCCAGCCGCGCACGACTTCTCCGTCTGCGAGTTTGAGGCTGACAATCTTCTGCTTCTCGCCGAGCGCCTTCAGATAGTTTGCCTCTTCAAAGGTTTCGTCGGGAGTGGGCGTGCGCTTTTTGCCGAAGTTTGGATTGCCTGACTGCAAAGCCATCTTGCCATTTTACAACGGGCGACCACCGGAGACCGAGCGGAACATGGATCGGGGGCGGTTACATGGAAAAAGGCGCACCACAAAAAATCAGGCCGCCAATTTCGGCGGCCTGTTAGCAAAATCCTCCGGGGAGGAGGGAAAAGTTATAGAGACGGCGGATTCGCGCTCGCCGTCGGAGTCTCACTTGGCGTCTCCGTCGGGTTTGCGGTGTTGGTCATCAGGCGGATGTCAACTCGGCGGTTCTTCGCGCGCCCGCCCGCAGTCTTGTTTGAATCGACGGGTTTATCCTTGCCCAGCCCGATCAGATAGATCTTGTAGGCTGGCACGTCCTTGTCGGCCGCCAAGTATTGAATTACGGCATTGGCACGGCGCTGGCTGAGGTCATAGTTGTAATCGGCGCTGCCGACCGAGTCCGTCGCGCCTTCCACCGTGATGATGTATCCCTTGGTGGTGGCGACGCTGGCGGCAAGCTGGTCGATCGCCTCCCTTGCCTCCTTGGTCAAATTGTCCTTGTTGAATCCGAAATGGACCGAGGTCTCCGCCACGGGGCGATAGTTATCCAGATTGATGACCGTGTTGGTCAGAGAGTCCACGCGCTGCGCCGCAGTGTTCGCTGCCATTTGGGCTTTGTCAGCGCTGCTGCCGGCGGCGAGCGCTTTCTGGTCAACTTCATTGGCCCGCGCCTGCACGGCCTGGATTCCAGATTGTGCGCGTTGATCGACGTCCTTTATATCCCTCGAATTCTTTGCCGTCATGTCATCGAGTTCATTGGTCTTGTTAATCAGCGGCGTCGTCTGTTGGCGAACATAATTCTTGGTTGTACAGCCGATGGATGCGGCGACTGCTAGCGCCAGCATCAGGGTCAAAGAAATTTGTTTCATTCGATTGAGGGCTCCTTCCCCAATATTATTGCCCGGTTCATTCTCCAGCGTTTAATCTCTAGCGCTTGATGCGAATTCCCTGAAAAAAGTCCGTTCTAAACCTGCATTCGATGTTTATTGAAGCACGAAGGATGCCAATTCCAGTTCCCGTGAAAGTCCAGTAAATCACTTATGAATCAATACGTTAGAAATTCGTTGTGGGAAACAGATCACTAGCCCAATCGGGCAATCATGATGTAACCATAGAAATTTTATACGGTTGGCCGGCGATTGCGATGAATTGAGGTGAAGAACAGGGTGTCGAGGCTGGTTCGCCAAAAGAGGACAAGAATGCAGCCGGCACACGATCACAGCCTTCGCCCGATAGGAGGCGCAAGGATACCGCCGGTTCACATCACGGAAGGCGCAGCGATTCCCATCACCGCCAAAAGACGAATCAATTCACGGCGAACTACCGCCGCGGTCGTGAGCAGAAACCGCTTTCGGCTCTCGTCCGGCTCGGCGAGGATGGGATGCTGATGGTAGAACGTGTTAAACAGCTGAGCCAACTGAAAGACGTGCTTGGCGAGATAGGCGGGCTCGGTGGTCGCGATGCACTGACCGACAACAAAGGAAGTCTTGGCTGCCGCCAGCCAAAGTTCCCAGATGCCGTTGCCAGGTTCGCCTGCGAGGTATTGGGCGAAATCGGCAGCAGGGAAATGCCTGGCCGCACCCGACAGGAATGCTTCGGGATCGAGCCCGCCCTTGCGGAAGATATTTGTGGCGCGTACGACTGCATACTGCGCATAAGGGCCGGTCTCGCCTTCGAAGCTGAGCGCGTCATTGAAATCGAAGGCGATCACCGAGGGCTTGGTAAACTTCAGCATGAAATAGCGCAGCGCTCCAATGGCGATCTGGGTGGAGATCGCAGCGCGTTCCGTTTCGCTCAACTCGGGATGGCGCGAGTCGACCTCTTTGCGTGCCGAGGTAATCAGGGCGTCCAGCAGATCGTCCGCCTTCACACCAAAGCCCTTGCGGCCGGAGACCTCAATCCAGGGTCGAGCCTTCTCTTCTCCGCTCAGCTCGTAGCCTAGTTCAGCGGCGCAGCGCGGGGTAAGCGCAACCATCTCGTAGGAAAAATGCGTGTAGCGCTCAGCGGCCTCACCGTGTCCGAGGCCGCGCAATGCTTCAATGACTGTGTTCTGCGCCTCCGATTGGCGAGCATCGATCACATTGTAGATTTCGGCAACGTCTCCAAAGTGGGGATGATCTTTTTCGGCGCCGGGATCGTCCGGAGTGGTCGAAATCCAGCAGTCGTGGGCGTTCGGGTAGTGATAGAACTTGCGATAACTGAAATCGCGTCCCAGCAGGCCAAACTTCCACATGTGGTAGGCGATGTCCTTGCCGACGTAGCCTACCGTACCGTTGGAGCGGACGATGACTTTCTGGTCTTCCTCGTCGATCTTTCGATCTTCTTTATCGCCGTTCGCCGTCTCATCGCCGTGCTCCGTGCCCTCCGTGGTTAGGCTCTTCGCTTCCGTTCCCGCGCGGCGCATGATCCAGCAGCCCTTGTTCTTGCCGGCGGACTCGTAGGTAAGCACGCCAGATTCTTTCAACTTCGTGAAGGCAGCATCCCAAAAATGCAGATGAAGGATCTCACTCTCGCGGGGCAGGAAATCGTATTCGATATCGAGGCGGTCCATGGTCTCGAGATGGCGGCGGAGAACGGCGACCGAGATCAGTTCGGCAATCTGCGCGGTTTCGTTGTTGCCTTCTTCGATGGCGTGCAGTGTGGCGGTGCGCGCTGCCAGGTTCTGCTTATCGTCCTCATACCAGCGCGAGACGCGAGCGTAGAGATCCCAGCAACAAAAATCAAAATGAGGAGCGGCAGCGAGCGCTTCGATCTCAAGACGAGACTTTTTCTCGAGGTGCATGAATCCGACCACTACATCGGCAACCTGGACTCCGGTATTGTCGATGTAGTTCTGAATGTCGACCTCTCGACCGGCAAAGCGCAGCAGGCGGACGAAGGTGTCCCCGAGAATGGCGTTGCGCAGATGCCCGATGTGCGCGGCTTTGTTGGGATTGATGCTGGAATGCTCCACCAGCACTTTGCCGGCGGGTATATCGGCAGCCGGAGTTATATCGGCGGCGAGAGCCGTGGCGGCCTCGGCGCGATTCAAGTAGACGTTGATGTAGCCAGCGCCGGCAACTTCAAACTTCTCGATGCCTGCGACCGTGCCGATCCCAGCAACGATTTCCTCGGCAATTTTCCGCGGAGCCTTGCGCAGCTTGCGCGCCAACTCGAAAGCGATGGGAAGCGCATACTCGCCGAACTCGATTTTCGGCGGCTGTTCGACGACGATGCTGGCAGCTTCGAGATGATAGGTGCGGCGCAAAAAATCGCGCACAGCCTCCGTCAAACGGTGTTCCAGGTATCGGTACAAGAAACTCCTCTAAATGATTGAAGAAACAGTGATTCTAACAAAGTCGCCGTGCGCGGTGGGTTTGACGGTGGCAAGAGCGTTCCCTATGATGAAAGTTTCACGCGGCGTCAACGGAAAGCGGTAACCACAGGGGACACAGAGGCGCACAGAGTAAGTCTTTCTGGATTTCCTCTGTGATTCTCCGGGTCCCCTGTGGTTCAAGGGTTGGAAGTTATGCGAATCGCTTACCTCGACTGTTTTTCCGGCATCAGCGGCGACATGTTTCTGGGCGCGCTGGTGGACGCAGGAGTGTCGGCGAAGCTGCTTGAGGAAACGGTGGCCGCACTCAATCTCGGGGCAAGGCTTGAGATTTCACGGGTGGTGCGGGGAGGGATCGCGGCGACCAAGGTGGATGTCTACATCCATGGCGAGAAGGATCTGCCGCGCGAGGTTTTCTGGGAGCAGCGCGAGCGGGAGCATTCGGCCACGCATTCCCAGGAACATGCGCATCAAGATGAAGCTGGACGTTTGCACGAGGACAGTCAGCCGATGTGGTGGCGGGGCTCCGCCCCGCCCAGGACGGGGCAAAGCCCCGTCACCACACAGACAAGTGCCACCACACGGACAAGTGCCATTGCACCCGCTGCACATGTGCATGGCCGGGGCCTGACGGAGATCCGCGGAATTATCAGCAAGGCCGCGATCGGCGCTCCGGCCAAGGCCACTGCGATCCGCATCTTTGGGGCGCTGGCCGCCGCCGAAGCGGAGATTCACAACACGTCCATCGAGCAGGTTCACTTCCACGAGGTGGGCGCCGTGGACGCTATGGTCGATATTGTCTGCGCGGCCGTGGGAGCCGAGGCTTTGGGAGTCGACGAGTGGGTGTGCTCCCCGCTGAACGTCGGTGGAGGAACGGTCAAGTGCGCGCATGGAACGCTGCCTGTGCCCGCTCCCGCGACGGTGAAATTGCTGCGCGATGCGCCGGTGTATTCATCCGGGCCGCAGGTCGAACTGGTGACTCCGACGGGCGCGGCGATTGTAAGAACGCTGGTGAATCGGTTCGCGGCGTTCCCCGCGATGAAAATCGAAAAGGCAGGCTACGGTGCGGGCAGTCGCGAGTTTGCGGATCACCCCAACGTTTTGCGGCTGACGATTGGATCTGCGCTGCCGGCCGTGGAAACGGGCGCAGCGAATGGAGTCGCGGGCGAAATGGACACCGGCGGGACCGCCGCCGATGAGATTTTTACCGACCGGATCGCGGTGCTCGAAGCTAACCTCGATGACCTGAGTCCGCAAGTGCTTGCTTATGCAATGGAGCGACTCCTGGCCGAAGGCGCACTCGATGTGTTCAGCGTTCCCGTCCAGATGAAGAAGAATCGCCCGGGAGCATTGCTCGCCGTGCTGGCCAAGCTCGAGGATGCGGATCGCTTGACAAAAATCATCTTTACGGAGACGACCACGTTGGGTGTGCGCCGGCGCGACGAGCGACGGAGAATATTGACCCGGCGATGGGAAACGGTTGACACATCGTGGGGACCGGTACGAATTAAGATTGCGAATATGAATGGCACGGCTTCGAACTATGCTCCCGAGTTTGAGGACTGCCGGAGGATTGCGGCCGAACATCACGTACCGCTGAAGACAGTAATGCAAGAGGCCTTGCACGCCTACACACAGAGCAGCCGGCGTTGAGCATCGAGTCGGGGATGGAAAATGGTAGCTGGCACACAGTCATGAGCCGGATTTTGAATCGCCACCTGCCTGATTTCGGTAGCGCAGCCAGATATTACGCGAACACGTACCATGTTCACAATAGCCAGGAGGAAGTGTGAAAGCGATCTCTTCGTTGCGTACCATTTTGGAGGTAGTGCCTGACCGTCTCGGGAAGGTTCCCAGGGACTCGGTCGAAAGCAAGCCGACACCAACCAACTGGTCTCCCAAAGAAGAATTGGGGCACCTGCTCGATTCAGCGGCGAACAATCATCAACGGATCGTTCGCGCGCAATTCGAAGACAATCCAGCCATGCCCGGCTACGAGCAGAATCGCTGGGTGGCGGTGCATGCGTATCAGCGGCGCGACTGGAAAGAGCTGACCGAAGTGTGGCAAGCGCTTAACCGGCAACTGCTGGCCGCCGCCGAGGCTGTGCCCGACTCGGCGTGGTTGCGAACGCTGACCGTGGCTGGTTCTGAGCCGCTGACGCTTCAGTTCGTGTTCGAGGATTATCTCGCTCATATGTTGCACCACCTGCAGCACATCGGAATCGAAGTCGACGATATCAAACTGAATCACACGACCACCGCTTAAGCGCGGAGATAGCCAACGAGTTTGTTTTGAAACAAGGCGGGGGCAACTCACAGGAATGACCAAGAAGTTTTACATCACGACTCCGATTTATTACGTCAACGCGCATCCGCATATCGGGCACGCCTATACGACGATTGCGTGCGACACGATTGCCCGGCGGCATCGCATGCTGGGCGACGACACCTGGTTCCTTACCGGCACCGATGAGCACGGGCAGAAGATCGAGCGCGCGGCGCAGGCTGCGGGCAAAACGCCGCAGCAGTTTACGGACGAGGTCTCTGCCGAGTTCCGCGCGCTTTGGGACCGTATGGGCCTGAGTTACGACGATTACATCCGCACCACCTCGCCCCGCCATAAACAGGGCGTGCAGGCTCTGTGGAAGCGCATCCAGGATGCCGGCTACATCTACAAGAGCCACTACACCGGCCAATATTGTGTCTCCGACGAACTCTATGTTGATTCGGTTGGGCCGGGCGCGCCTTGCCCGGAATGCGGACGCCCCACAGAAACGGTGAAAGAGGAGAATTATTTTTTCAAGCTCTCGGCGTTTCAGCAACCGCTCATCAAGTTGTACACCGAGCAGCCCAATTTCATTCGTCCCGAGACGAGGCGCAACGAAGTGCTCGCATTTGTAAACGGCGGCCTGCGCGATCTCTCCATCAGCCGGAGCACGTTCTCATGGGGCATTCCAGTTCCGGACGATCCCAGGCACGTCATTTACGTCTGGCTCGATGCGCTGGCGAACTACATCACGGCGCTCGGCTACGGCTCGAGCGATACCAGCAAGTACGACAAATACTGGCCCGCCGACGTACACATGATTGGCAAAGAGATTGTGCGTTTCCACTGTGTCTATTGGCCGGCATTCTTGATGGCTGCGGGATTGCCGTTACCAAAAGGCATCACTGCGCACGGCTGGCTGCTGTTCGAAGAGAACAAGATGTCGAAGTCGCGCGGCAATATCGTACGCGCCGAAACAATCGTTGATGTATTGGGCACGGACGCGCTGCGCTACTTCCTGCTCCGCGAAATTGTCTTTGGGCAGGACGGATCGTTTAGCTTTGATGCCCTGGTGCAGCGCTACAACGCTGACCTCGCAAATGGCCTCGGCAATCTGGCGAGCCGCACGCTGACCATGATCACGCGCTATTTCAAAGGGGAAATACCCTATCCCTCGCAGACCGCGCACACCGCACAGGACGATGCAATCTGCGAGGCCGCCAGGAAGGCGATTGCCGACTTCGGCTCGTACTTCGACCAGTACCAGTTCTCGCGCGCTCTCGAGGCCGCCTGGGGATTGGTTTCGGCCGTCGACAAGTACATCGTTGAGAACGAACCCTGGTCTCTTGGCGACAAACAGGACGAGGAGAGCCGCCAGTGCCTGGCCACGGTTCTCTACACCAGCGCGGAAGCCCTGCGCATCGTGACCGCGCTGGCCCATCCGATCATGCCGGAATCCACGGCGAAAATCTGGGTGCAGATGGGGCTGGGAGACATAAAAAAATTCGATCTGGCGCAACTGCGCTGGGGACAGCTACACCTCGGAACAAAGCTCGGCGAGGTGCAAGCCGTGTTTCCCAGGGCAGACAAATCAGCCGTAGAGAGGATGCAAAAGATGGAAGAACAAGGTGCAAGTGTGGGGACGGGCGCCTCGCCCGTCCAGCCGAGCGAAGCTCGGCAGCCTGTCATAACACAAACCGCACCGGCTAAGCAGGAAGCATCGATTGCACCCAAGCCGGCGGCCACCATTCCCGATGGCAAGATCAGCATTGACGACTTCGCCAAGGTGGAGTTGCGGGTGGCGCAGGTCAAAGCAGCGGAGCGCGTAAAAGGTGCCGACAAACTGCTGCGTCTGGAGGTCGATCTGGGGACCGAGATCCGCCAACTGGTAGCGGGGATCGCAGAGGCCTACGCACCTGAAACATTGATCGGACGCAAGGTCGTGGTCGTGGCCAACCTCGCTCCGCGCAAACTTCGGGGCCTCGAATCGAACGGCATGATCGTCGCCGCGTCGCCCGAAGGCGGCAAACCCGTGCTCGCCAGCTTCCTGGAAGATGTGCCGTTGGGTACGAGGTTGAAGTAGCACCGGGCCCGGGTAGGGACGGGCGCCTCGCCCGTCCAAGCCGAGCGCAGCGCGGCAGCCTCTGGTGCTGTCGACGACTAACGACGACCAAGAGTTCATGTTTATCGACTCGCATGCGCATCTCGAAGGCAAACGCTACGACGCCGATCGCGACGAGGTGCTGGCGCGCGCGAAGCAGAACGGGATCGAAGCCTATCTGGCGATCGGCAACGGCGATGGACCCGACACTGCCGACTGCGGAATCCGCCTCGCGGAAAAGTACACCGGCAACGCGCAGTATCCCGAGATCTGGGCGAGTGTCGGCATTCATCCCCACGAGGCAAGCCTTGCCAATAACTCGGCTTATTCCCAACTGCTCGAATGGGCGCGGCATCCAAAAGTCATTGCCTGGGGAGAGATCGGCCTCGACTATTTTTACGACCATTCTCCGCGCGAGGTTCAGAAGGCGGTTTTCCGGCGGCAGATGGAGTTGGCGCAGACGGCGAAATTGCCCATCATCATTCACTGCCGCCCCTCGGACAACAGTGAAAATGCCTGGGACGATTGCCTGGCTCTTATCGCTGACCAGTGGGCTCCGAGCGGACTCGGTGGCATCCTTCACTGTTTCACGGGAAGCATTGACCATGCGCGGCGCGCTCTCGATATCGGCTTCATGATTTCCTTCGCCGGCAACATCACCTTCCTCAAGGCGCAGCACATCCGCGATGCTGCTCAATTCGTCCCTTTCGATCGCATGCTGATTGAGACCGACTCCCCTTATCTCGCGCCGATTCCCCATCGGGGCGAGCGCAACGAACCCATGTTTGTGATCGAAGTTGCCCGCCAGATCGGTCAGTTGCGCGGCTTGACGACCGAGGCAATCGGAGAGCAAACCGCAGAGAATTTTCGCCGGTTTTTCAGGCCAGGTCAGCGCTGATTTCTCGGCTCGCACGGGCGCTGCTGTTGTGCCATCATGTCCCAGCAGAAGTGTGGGGATCACCGGAGGATCTTCCATGGCAACCTCCTCTCTTGGCACAACCATCGCGAAAAGAATCAGCCCCATGCTGGCCACCGCCAACATGGACGAAACCATGCTGTTCTACCAGACGGTACTTGGATTCACTCCGACCATGAAATCGCCGGCGTATTCGATCGTGGAACGAGATGGACAAACCATCCACTTCCAGAAGGCGGCGTCCGAAGAGGTTATGAAGAGCATGCGCGAGCACACGGAGATCTACCTTGAAGTCTCTGGCATTCGGGCTTTGTGGGAGCATGTAAGAACCTTCAAGAGCCAGTATAGAATTCGCGATTTATTTGACCGGGAATACGGGATGACTGAATTCCACATAGCGGACCCGAACGGGTGCCTCGTGTTTGTGGGCGAGCCCACAACAAAGCAGACCTGACGCAACCGATTTCAAATGGCCGCGCCAGATTCGCATCTTGCGTGCCTACCACGCGCCTCTTCTGTTACCCTCATGGGTACGGCTTGGGTGAGCGACTGCCGCCGCAGTGGTGTCAAGAAAGCTGCTTCGCCTCCTGTCGCCTGACAATCCATAAAGTAGCGCTGTTTCTAAATATTCAATGCCTGATAACAGTTTCGACATCGTCAGCAAAATCGATTTGCAGGAAGTTTCCAACGCCATCCAGCAGGCGATGAAAGAGGTCAGCACGCGCTTCGATTTGAAAGACTCGAAGTCGCAGATCGCGATGGAGGGCCACGAGGCGATCATCCTGCACTCGGCCGACGAATTCAAAATGAAGGCCGTCAATGACGTGTTTCAGCAGAAACTGGTAAAGCGCGGAGTACCGCTGAAGGGACTCACGTACGGGGTGCTCGAAACGGCGGCGGGCAGTACGGTCAAACAGAAAATTACCTTGCAGCAGGGTGTTCCCATTGAAAAAGCACGGGAGATTGTGAAGCTGATCAAGAATTCCAAGAAGAAAGCACAGGCTTCGATCCAGGGGGATCTGGTGCGCATCAGCAGCAAGGACCGCGATACGCTGCAGGAGATTATCGCGATGGTCAAAGCACAGGATTTCGGAATCGATTTGCAGTTTACGAACTACCGTACGAACTAGAGCGAAGTCAGAAGTAAGAAGTCAGATTGCAGAAGTGAAACCCGATTGAGCACAACCAGCGCCATTAACGGGAAAGAAATTTTCGATCTCCTCCGCGACGATATTGTCGCGATCGAGGAGCAGTTCGGCCAGGATACGGTCTCGAATGTTGCCGCCATTACGGAGATCGGCGAATACCTGCGCGCGGGCGGAGGCAAACGAATTCGTCCAGCGCTGCTGCTGCTTTCCGCCAAGCTGTTCGAGTACAAGGGCACGGGCGCCGTCAAACTCGCATCTGTGGTCGAAATCATTCATACCGCAACCCTCGTTCACGACGACATCATCGATGAAGCGGAGATCCGCCGCGGCCGGCCGGCCGCCAATACGCAGTGGGGCAATTCGAAGTGCGTGTTGGCGGGCGATTGGCTCTACATGCAAGCTTTCAAGATCGCGGTCCAGGAACGCAATTTCCGCATCCTTGACGTGCTCATCGAACTCACCCAGCAGATGGTTGAGGGCGAGCTGCTGCAGATGGAGAAACTTGGCAAACTGATCTCCACCCAGGAATACCTCGACCTGATCTATCGCAAGACCGCATGCTTATTTTCGGTGTGCATGCGAGTAGGCGGCCTTCTGGGTGGCGCCGACCTGCAACAGGAGGAACGTCTGGGTGAGTACGGACGCAACCTCGGAATGGCATTCCAGATCGTGGATGATGTGCTCGACCTCACCGCTTCCGAAAGTGTGCTGGGCAAGCCGGTGGCCAGCGATCTGCGCGAAGGCAAGGCGACCATGGCCGTAATTCACGCTCTCGATCGCTGCACGGCCACCGAGCGTTGCCAAATCGAAGAGGTCTTGCGCGATCGCGCCTTCAATGGCGTGACCCACGCCGACATCCTGACCATCCTCAATCGCTACAACGCACTCGACTACGCCTCCAAAGAGGCTGCCCGCTACGCGGAATCGGCGCGCAATGCCATCTGCGTTTTTCCCGACTCGGAGATCAAGCGCGCACTGTTGTGGGCCCCCGAGTATGTGGTGGCGAGAGAAAAGTAGCTTCGAGCTTTGAGCCTCGAGCAATCTACTCCAAGTAGACTTCGTCCGGCAGGCCCAACCAATGAATCAGGGATCAAGCAGTAACCGGCACCACAGTGTCCTTGCTTGCTTGCAACTCGTGGCTCGGATCTCGTGGCTCGGATCTCGTGGCTCCATGGTGGGCGTGCCGCGGTTGTTTATACTACCTAGACCATTGTCGCCATGAACGACCTCCTCTCACTGATCTCGCACCACGGATACCTGCTACTGGCGGCCATATGCTTCGCGGAGGCGGTTGGCCTTCCGCTCCCGGCGGCTCTGGCGATCCTGACCGCGGGCGCGGTTGCTGCCTACGGACAACTGCATTTCGATTTCGTCTTCGTCGTAGCCCTGATCGCGATGCTCTGGGGAGACGTTTTTCTTTACTTCATGGGGAGAGTCAGCGGCTGGGCGCTCCTCGGCGTCCTGTGCCGGCTTTCGGCGAATCCCGAAACTTGCATTCTGCGCTCGGCGGAATACTTTTATCGGCGCGGCAAGCAGACCTTGCTTTTTGCCAAGTTTATTCCGGGGATTAATACCATGTCTCCCCCTTTGGCCGGCAGCATGAGAATGCGGCTTAGCGAGTTTCTGGCATTCGATACCATCGGCGCCGCCCTGTACGTCGGCGCCTACGCGGCTGCGGGATACATCTTCAGCGACGCTCTGCGCGCCATTACTCGCGGATTGCGCTCGGCTGGTTTCGCGGTGGAGATCATCCTGGGCATGGGGTTGGCTGCCTACGTTGTCTATCGCGTCATCATCTACCGCAAGTACCGCATGTTGGACGTTGCGCCGCGGGTGCCCGTGGAAGAGGTGGCGCGCCGACTGGCTACGGCCACGCCCGGAAGCATCCTGATCGCCGACGTGCGCAGCCACGGATACTACGACGCGGACTCGCAGCGCATCGCCGGCTCGATTCGCCTCGAGCCCAATCAGCTCGCGGAAGAAATCAAGAACATTTCCAAGGACCGGGAGATTTATCTTTACTGTACTTGAGCGCGCGAAGCCACGAGCGCCCGGGTGGCGCACCTGCTCCAGAAAGAAGGCTTCAAGGTTTTTGTCATCGTCGGTGGACTGCGCGCCTGGCGCAAGGCCGGGCATCCCGTAGAGTCCGTACCGAACGACGACGTGGTAAAACTCCCCATGTTCACGTAAGAAGGTTCGTGTGGTGATGGAGCTTCGCTCCGCTGGACGGGGCCCTTCGGCTGCGCTCAGGGCAGGCTCCGCCCGTCGCACACGAGTCAGCCAGCCATCCGGACTTCAGGCCCGTGTGACCCGCATCCTTGGCAGGTATCCGCGCGGGATGCTATCTTCGCCTCATGGGACGTGCCTCTGCGTTGTGCGGCGTGATTCTGGCGGCAGGTGAGTCTTCGCGCATGGGACGCGACAAGGCGCTGTTGCCGTGGCCTCCGCAGCCTGCGGGATCGGTTGCGGCCGGCACTTTTCTTTCGGCGGCGATTGCGCGGTTTGATCCGTTCGTGGACATGGTGTTGGTGGTGGTTGGGAAAAACGAGCGCGATGTGGCTCCGATTGTCTATGCTGCCGGCGCGTCGGTGGTGGTAAATCCCGATCCTGAGCGCGGACAGTTCAGCTCCCTGCAGGCTGGGTTGCAGGAAGTGCTGAATCGCGGGCGCGACGCGGCCATGATCACGCTGGTCGACCGGCCACCGGTGAAACCAGCGACGATTCAGTTGTTGAGCGAGGCCTTCGACCAAGCTCAGCTGCACTCGAAATGGGCCGTCGTTCCCGAATGCCAGGGCAAGCACGGGCATCCGATTCTGGCCGGGCGCGAGCTGCTCGAAGCATTCCTGCGAGCGCCCGCATCGTCGAGTGCGCGCGAGATCGAGCATGCACACCTGGACGAGATCATCTATGTTCCAGTCGACGATCCGGAGGTAATCGCTAATGTGGATACGCCGGAACAGTATGCAGCTTTGCCCGTAATTCCGTTGCATCCGAACCAGATCCTTCCTTAAGCAGGCTGCGGAAAGAGCCGCCGAGAGCGCAAAGGCCATGCTCACGCGCTAAGGCGCGGAAACATTTCAACGACTCGACGGCACGAGTGGGAGAGGTTGCGGAAAAAGTCCGGATGCTCACCTCAGGCCCTAAAGGGCGATTGACAGCAAGCGACTTGCGGCATCGCTAAAGCGATGCCCTGATACGAAACCGAGTTTTCTTCAAATTCGAATAAACCCGAGTGTTTTCCCGCAGTCTTCCAGGTCAACTCAAGGCAACGACCACATTTATCCAATTACAATTGGTCACAAGCATTCATGACGAGTTTGAACGACAAGCAATCCGAATTCATCGCCACCGTTCTCAATCTTAAGCCGCGTATTGCGGCGTTCGATTGCGATGGCACGCTCTGGTCCGGTGACGCTGGAGAAGGATTCTTCTCCTGGGAACTGGAGCAGGGCCTGGTGCCAGAGGAGATCGCGCGCTGGGCGCGTCCTCGCTATGCCGATTACCGGGCGGGCAATGTCCCGGAAGAAATCATGTGCGGAGAGATGGTCACGATGCACCGCGGGCTCCGCGAAGAAATCGTGCAGCAGGCGGCCGACAAATATTTTGCGCTGGGAGTCGCCGCAAATATTTTCCCCGAGATGCGCGAACTGGTGCGGCAGCTGCGCGAGTCGGGATGCGAGGTGTGGGCCGTCTCCTCTTCGAACCAGTGGATCATCCGCTCCGGCATGAAGCTCTTCGGCATTCCGCAGAATCGAATTCTGGCAGCCGAAGTTGCGATCGAAAACGGCGTCATAACCGACCGCCTGGTGAGAGTGCCCAGCGGGCGGGGCAAGGTGGAGGCGCTCCGGGCTGCGATCAAAGATCCGCTGATCGAAGATTCGCTGATCGAAGATTCGCTGATGAACGATTCGCTCGGTTGCGCATTTGGCAACGCGATCTGGGATCGGGAAATGCTGGCCCTTGCCAAACATCCGTTCGTCATCAACCCAAATCCGAATCTCCGGGAGATTGCGGTCGCGAATCACTGGACCGTCTATCAGCCGGATGTGAATCATCAGACGCGCTAGTTGCGGACCTCTCTGTTGGTTCGTCAAACGCGAGCCGGTCTTAAGTCTTAGCTCTTGGCTCTCACCTCTTATGCTATTAGGTCTTAGCGGTCGGCATGGGCCCGGAGTGGATCTTGTCAGCCATCCACCCGGTCTTGTACCCCGCTGAAGGGGGGACTCCCCGCTATACCCGGTCTATTGGAATCAGTACTTTAGCGATTAATTCCTTCCAAAGTCTTGAGCCGATGATAGTTAAAGGCAAAGTCTTGAGCGCGTGAGACTTATGTCGGTGAAATCGCGATTTTCTGCTGGGATCTCACGCAAAGTAATAATAATAAGCTACTTATCGCTAAAGTATTCCAGGATAAGAAGTTATGGGTAGGACTGTTTGTGTTCGCACTTCCAGTTTCTGCGGCTGTTCCATTATCAATGATCGAATTTCATAGCAACGGCGCTTTGTGCGTCCTGACTCTTAGCTGAGTTTGTTTTTGCTGTTAAGTCAATCTTCTTCTTTCGATAGGCTGCGGAAAAACAAACGAACGCAGGCCAGCACCAGAGGGAATCCGGGCCTAAAAGCGCATAATGCCAGAGTTCACACCGAACGGAGACTGAGATGAAAAACTTCGTGGGGGGAATTCTGGCAACGCTGGTCGTACTTACACTCGGTGGCTGGCTCTACCTGAAGCTGGGCTATGCAGACTTGCGGGCCAAACCTGAGCCCTCTCGGATCGAATCAGATCTTGCTGTCACTGCCCTGGATGCTTCTGCATCACGACACGCACCTCGGCTGCAGAATCCGATTCCGCCGACTGAAGCGAACCTGCTGGATGGCGCGCGTCTCTACCGGGACAAGTGTGCAGACTGCCACGGCAGACCCGATAACCCCGTAAGCGATTATGGCGGCTCATTCAAACCGCGGGCGCCCCAGTTCATGAAGACGCGTCCCGGCCTGCCCGAGGACCAGGATTTCTACATCATCAAGTATGGAGTGCGCTGGTCAGCCATGCCGGCCTGGGGGAATATCATGGCGGATAGCGAGGTGTGGCAAGTCGTGACGCTTCTCAGCCGGCTCGAGAATTTGCCGCCGTCCGTCGAGCAGGAGCTCCATCGACCAGCGGGGAGCACTCCGTGAGTCTTGGGGTGAACCGGATTCATTCTGCCCGAGAGCGGGCCTGTTGCACCATCTCGACCAAGACCTTGCGAGCGTCTGCCGGGTCGGTTACTTCTCGCAGGAAGGCGATGCGAACGCCCCGCATACCATCCTGCGTTCTTACGCGCACCTGAAAACCGAGGCGGTCGACTGCCGTCATGGTTGCTTCCTCCGACGCTTCCTGCAACACAATGCCCGCAAATTTTCGGGTTAGAAGGACGAGGGCATCCTTGTGATCGGTGTTCATGTGCTGAACGATTTCGGCCGTTGAGTCAGCGAGAGGATCGGGTTGGCTGCGATCATATTCCGGGGCCGAAACCCAGCCCATCACTCCGAAGCCGCCGACGTAATAAACGTCCTCGACATCCATGCGGTAGAACGAAAAGTCTTCGTAGTCTACCCAGTATTTACTGTTGGGATAATGTGCCAGGTAGAGGGCGCGAGCCCCGGTAACGTCCGCTGCGGGTATGGGCAGGACGTTTCCTATCAGCGTGACTCGGGCTGCTCCGAGCGGATCGCCGCTGGCGTCATCGCGAGTTACGAGCAAGCTGGCGCGAGGATCGGCGCGCAAGTTCTGGGTATGCATGGCCATTGTGCTGATCAGGAAGATGGGCCGCCCGCGATCGTCCAAACCGTAGGGCATTACCGATCCGAACGGAAATCCGGGCTGCTTTCGCGAGAGAGTCGAGAGGCTGCCGATACGGCCCAAGTACATGAGGGTCCGCGCGCGCTCCGCGAAGGAGGGCTCGGGGGGAGCAGGCTGGCCGGGCGCTGATCCAGAGCCCGCGTGTTTTCCGATGGATGTCGATGATGAAGTCATGAATTCACTGTTTGGAGTTTAAATAACGGTGCCGCGCTCTGTACAGAGCCGCTGGCATCTGCCGATACGGAGCAGGGAGCAAAGAGTGATCGTCTTGACAACAATCGTTATAACGGATAAGATTGTGTTTGGACATGAAGAAAACATTGGTATCGGGGAAAAGCGGTCGACGCATCGGCAGTCCCGAGGAGGCGGCATTTTTGGAACTGCTCCGCACCACCGACATGCTGTCCCGCGGGCTGGTCGGGGTTCTCAAGGCTGAGGATGTCTCACCGACACAGTACAACGTGCTCCGAATCCTGCGGGGCACGCCGGATGGCCTCCCGTGCGGGGAAATTGCCAGCCGAATGATTACCCGGGACCCGGATGTGACTCGACTGCTCGACCGGCTGGAAAAGCGCGGACTGATTGCGCGGTGCCGCGAAACCAGGGATCGGCGAACGGTGATGGCCCGCATCACCAAGGAGGGTCTAGAGGTCCTGGCGCGACTGGATGAACCGGTGCAGAGCGCTCATCGCAAACAATTAGGTCACCTGGGACGGGAGCGGCTGCGAGCCCTGGGGGAACTATTGAGCATCGCGCGCAGCCAAGTATCTTGATTTATTGGCTTTAATAGCTGTTGCAACGAATAGCGTTGTAACGCATCAAATACTTAGAAAGGACATTTGCCATGAGCACACTCGCTACCCCGCAAACCGCAACTACCACCTGGAACATCGACGCCGCGCACTCGGTTGCCGAGTTCAAGGTCAAGCACATGATGATTTCGAACGTAAAAGGGCAGTTCGCCGTTTTGGAAGGCGTGCTGGCGCTGGACGAAATCGACGTAACCAATTCTCATATCGAGGTGTCGATCGACGCTGCCTCTATTAATACTCACGATGCGCAGCGCGATGCACATTTGAAGAGTGCCGATTTTTTCGATGTAGTGAAGTTTCCGAAGCTGTCTTTCAAGTCAACGGACATAAGCCGGGTCGGTGGCGGAGAGCTGGCGGTCGCCGGTGACTTGACGATTCACGGCGTCACCCGCAAGGTGGTGTTCGATGTGGAAGGACCAACGGCGCCAGCAAAAGATCCTTGGGGAAATAATCGCAGGGGATTGTCGGCGACCACAAAGATCAACCGCAAAGACTTCGGCCTCACGTGGAACACGGCGCTCGAGACCGGTGGCATTCTCGTCGGCGACGAGGTCACCATCACGCTGGATGTCCAGTTTGTGAAGGCCTGAATATCAGCGACGCAGATTGAAGTGTGCTGCGCGACGAGGAAGGAAAAAAGTATGTCACTACGGCCAGTTCGACAGATTATTCAACCGAAGCCGACGATCGAAGGCGCCGGCGTGAAACTGCAACGCGCATTCGGGTTCGGCAAGACGAAGGATTTTGACCCGTTCCTTCTGCTGGATGATTTTCGCAACGATAAGCCGGAAGACTATATCGCGGGATTTCCATGGCATCCGCACCGTGGGATCGAGACGATCACCTATGTGCTAGCCGGCTCAGTCGAGCATGGCGACAGCCTGGGCAACCAAGGAAAGATGACCGCCGGCGACGTGCAATGGATGACGGCGGGCAGTGGAATTCTCCACCAGGAGATGCCGAAAGGCGATACCCAGGGACGCATGCACGGCTTTCAGCTGTGGGCGAACCTGCCTGCGTCGCTGAAGATGACCGATCCACGGTATCAGGACATTCCAGCGAGCGCGATTCCGGAGGTGACCGACGATGATGGAACTCGCGTGCGCATCATCTGCGGGGAGTTCTGGGGGAAGAGGGGACCGGTGGAAGGTGTGGCGGCCGATCCGAATTACCTCGATGTGTCGGTTGCGCCGGGGCAGCGGAAGCGGCTCAAGATCGAGACTACCCGTAACGCCTTTGCATACGTGTTTGCTGGCTCGGGGACGTTCCGCGATTCGTCGAATCCACGCGCGGTTCTGACGGAGCAGGTCGAGAAGCCCGACGCACCGCCCATGTACGACGCGGGGAATCATTCCCTGGTGCTGTTCGACCGCGGAGATGAGATCGTCGTGCAGGCGGGCAACGAAGGTATCCGTTTTCTGCTGGTGTCGGGTAAGCCGATCGAGGAGCCAGTGGCCTGGTACGGCCCGATTGTGATGAACACGCAAGAAGAGCTGCGCCGGGCGATGGAGGAGTTGCAAACCGGCGCCTTCATCAAACATAACTGAGCGATGCCAGCTGAGCGATGCCAAAGATCAAAGCCCTGCGTAGATAGACTGCGCAGGGCTTATGGTCATCGTTAGGTTGCGCAGTGGGCTAGAATCCATAATGTCGTTGCCCTCTGAACGCGGGACACATTGGAGCCTGACCATGCCACACGCTTCTGCGGATCAACCGGAATGCTGGCCCTTGCTGCCGTTAGATTCGTGGAAGGATACATACGCCACGCTCCATATGTGGACCCAGATGGTTGGCAAGGTCCGGTTGCGCCTGACGCCGCTGGTGAACCATTGGTGGAATGTCCCGTTGTACGTCACTGCGCGGGGCCTGACTACGTCTCGAATCCCGTACGGAGAAAGAGCATTCGAACTCTGGTTTGACTTCATACGGCACCAGCTTGTACTCGAGACTAATGATGGACTACTGAAGACAATTCCGCTGGTGTCTTGCTCCGTGGCCGAGTTCTACGAGGAATTCGAGGGGATGCTTCGATCCGCGGGGATCGATGTCAAGATTTGGCGAATGCCGGTGGAAGTCCCCAATCCGATAGCCTTCGACCAGGATGGCGTGCATCGCTCGTACGATCCTGTGATGGTTGGGAGATTCTGGCGGATTCTGTTGTCAGTTGGCGCTGTCTTCAGCCAATTCAGGTCGGGATTCATTGGCAAATGCAGCCCGGTGCATTTTTTCTGGGGCAGCTTCGACCTGGCTGTCAGCCGGTTTTCAGGCCGGCGAGCTCCAGAACGGCCGGGCGCGGACGCGACGACACGCGAAGCGTATTCCCACGAAGTCAGCAGTGTTGGCTTCTGGCCGGGCGGCGGCGATGTCAAAGATGCAGCTTTCTATTCCTACATGGCTCCCGAGCCGGAAGGATTCAAAGATGCACGTGTGCGGCCCGATGGCGCATATTACGACCGGCAAATCGGGGAATTTCTGCTGATGTATGAGGATGTCAGGAAGGCGGAATCGCCGAGCGCGACGTTGCTCGATTTTTGCCAGACTACCTACGAAGCCGGGGCCAACTTTGGCCATTGGGATCGCAGCTCACTTGAACGGTAATTGCGCGCCCTGCCAAGCAATCTTATTGGTCGGACTCTCCGGTTCCAATGTCCGCACCAGCCAAGGGATGATGACTTGTTTGAAAATGCGGGGATCGGGCCAGACTCCAACTTGCCGCCCCAGGTGACCGCCCTCGGGATTGATCCATGCCGTTTTTGGCACGTCGCCCTGGTCGAGGAGCAGGTAGATGTCGGAAATGGGAACCTGGGTGTCGCGCACTCCGGCAAGAATGAGCATGGGGGCCATGGGCTTGCCGAGCAGTCCCTGCTTCACGAGCGACATTTTCGACAGGCTCTCCTGCAATTCGGTCAAGGTTTTCACGTTGTCGAAAATCGCCATCAGCGCCGGTACCTGATCGAAGAGATATTCGCGATTGCCGATCAGGGAATTCATCAGAAAGTCTTTTTGGAAGAACTTGTCGATGGGCGGCGACTGTGCACTGGTTCCTTTCAGGCGCGCGCGTTCCACGATCGCCATCTTCGTGGCCCAATATGCGCCCCAGCTTACACCGTGCATGGCGACCCTGTTCTTGTCGATCTCGGGACGGGTTGCAACGTAATCGAGCACGCGTGAAAGCACGCGTTCCGCGTTCTCACTGACCTTGATGGGACTCTGGCCCGTCCCCGGGCCATCTACAGCGAGGTACCCAACGCCGAAGGGGAGAATCGCGCTGAAGCTTTCCGCAAGATCTTCCTTGCGGCTGTCGAGTCCATTCACCGCGAGCACCAGGGGAACGGGGCCGCTCGCATTTCTTGGGAGCCGAAGATAGCCGATGATCTCTTTTCCTTCGAAGGGAATTCTTACAATTTCCATTGGCGGATCCCAGAACTTTGCATGTGCCCGGAAGGCCTGAATGGCTTTTTCATAGGAGCGTTGCTTTCCAGGAGAAGCCGGGATCGGCCAGCGTCCGAACGAATAGAGCCGCCAGGCGCGGATATAGTCGGCATTCGCTTTTGCCGGATCTGTCTTCTCCAGCGATTTCGCTTCGTTCATGTAGCGGTCGGCAACTCCCATAAACGCGGCGGCCCACTCGTCTTTATCCTTGGTGTGGATCGAGGCGAAGGCTTCCTTGATGTCGCCGGGGTCGAGTCCGATGAGCGGGTACTGGCCTACCTCGGCGCGATGGATTGCTTCGGTTCTAATTTCGTCGATGGTGCGCTCTCGCTTCTCGATTTCCGTCTCGTTCTTGTCCTTTTGGGCGAACGTCTCTTGCACGAGAAACAGGCTACTCAGCATTCCGAGCACCAATAAGGTGAAAGGCAGCTTGATGATTTGAGAAAGATGAGTTGGAGGTGTTTTCACAGCGAGGAGTCCTTTCAAAAAAAATGTGGGGCCGGATGGAACCCCGGCCCCGCCGCGGGGGAGCGCCGCATTTAAAAAGTGAGTTTTAGACCCAGTTGGACCGCGCGACTGCCTCCCGAACCAATGACTGGATTGGCGGCCGCGACATCAGGCGTGGCGCAGGCGCAGCCAAACGAACCCGTCGAGGGATCGTTGTGGGCGAAACCATTTTGGCCTCCGAATGGATTGGCAAAATTGGGATGGTTGAAGAAGTTGAAGAACTCGGCGCGGAACTGCGTGCTTAAACGCTCACCAAATTTCCAGTTTTTGGCCACCGAGAGGTCCACATTCTTAAAGCCGGTGTCGCGAAAGATGTTGCGGCCCATCGTGCCGAAAGTGCCGAACGCGGGCGGGATCATTACGGATGCGCCGGCTGCGTAACAGCCAAAGGCGTTGAGAGAGGCCGTCGCGCCGGTGGCTGCTGCATTCGCGATGCACGCGGCTGGCATATTCGGATCTCCTGGGGCGTAATAGGGAATTCCAACCGGAGTCGACTTGAAGTCGCTGGGGTTGCCGAAGAAGTTCCACCGATCGTTTAGCTCACCGGACAGGCTGACGTCGGTTCCAGCATCCATCGCGCCAAAAGGCTGTCCGGTTTGCAACGTGATAATCGAGTTGAGCTGCCAGCCTTCCAGCAACTGCGCGAAGCTCTTCCTGCCGGGAAGCAAGTAAGTCATCGAGAACGTGAAGCGCTGGCGGATGTCAAAGTCGCTGCTGGCGTATTCCCGCTCTGGATGCGTGCTGTCACTGGGGAGACCGAGACCGGCTCCGAAGTCCCAGTTTGCGCCCACCTGATCCAGAGCGTGAGACCACGTGTAGCCCGCGATCATCGATAGGCCATGGTAATTCCGTGAGGTCAGAGTAGTTTGCAGGCCATCATAGTTGGAGCGGTAAATGTTGCCCATCTGGAAAACTTGAGCGAGATAGGGGAAACAGGGACCGCCCGCACCTTCTCCGCCCTGGGACACCGGGCAGTCGTACGTAAACGGCCGCCCGAATTGCTCGGAACCATTGTCCAATGCCGGATTCACCTGGTTGATGTCGCGGATGCCCACCAGCCTCGATCCGTGGTTCGCGACGTAGGCTATTTCCAGCACCAGATTGGGTGTGAAGGAGTGCTCGATGTTGACCGTCCAGGTGGTGACGTACGGTGTTTTGATATTGCGATCGATGCCCATGATGGTGCACGGACTGCCGGTGAGCGGATCGCAATTGACGGTGTTGTTGCCCGGAAACACGGGTCCCGGTCCGTTCCAGTTCAAACTCCCTCCCGAAAAAGAAGCGAGAGTGGTTGCAATCGTGCCACCGGAAGTGGCTCCGCTCGAGTCGATCTGCGCTCCGGTTGGAACCGTCGCCAATCCCAACGAGTTATTCAAAGCGAGAAACGATTCCCAGTTGACCGTCTCATACATAATGCCGCCGCCTGCCCGCAACACGGTGCGGCCGGTTCCAAACAAATCCCACGCGAAGCCGAAGCGGGGCGCGAAATTCTTTCGGTCGGGGTTATACGGACCGCTTACACCGTTTACTCCCGCCTGGATCAAACCTTTGTTGATATCGAAGTTGCCGAGAAGATTGTGCTCTTCCTTAATCACGGTGTTGACTTCATACCGGAGACCAAAATTCAGCGTCACGTTCTTGCTTACCCGAAAATCGTCTTGAACGAAACCGGCGTAGCCCCAGTTGTGAATGTGCCGGGTGGGATCGCCAATCAGCAGCGTGGCATTGGTGGGCGCACCACCGAAGAAATCCTCGAGCCCGGACGAGTTTCCAGAGTCGAAGGCGCCTCCAATGAACTTGAATCGGCCTCTGGACCCGCCATAAGCGCCGCCACTGAATGAATCGCGATGCAGTTCGCCACCAAACTTGATGGCGTGCCTGCCTCTGATGTTGGAGATGTGATCGATAAACTGGAAGCGCGTGTCCGGGCCTTGCACTTTGGGCCAGTTAAAGCCACCCAATTCCTGGGGAAAAATGTAATAGGGAAAAACGCTGATGCGCGGCAGGCCTCCGTAAAGCGGATTGGTGACTCCCGTATCCAATCCGTATTGGTTCTGGATGTTGGTGGCGTGGTCGTTGGTGAAAGTAGGTTGGTAAAGCCGGTTATAGCCAAAACGAGCCTCATTCACCCAGCGGGCGGTGGGCACATAGGTCCAGCTCTCGCCAAAAACCTGGGCTCGGGTGTGAATCTGCGTGAGCCATCTGGTCTGCAACTGGCTCGCATCGGAAACTGTGCCGGAATTGTTACCGAAGAAATATACGCTGCTGAACGTATGGTGCTCGTTCAGGTGGTAATCCACTTTCCCGACAGCATTGTCCGCACTCACCGTGTTGGGGAGGCCGAAGTTGATGGAATTGCCCGGGACGGTGCTGGGATTGAGAGGGAAGCCGCTGCCGTCGCATGACACGGTGTTGGGTGGCGTAAATGTGCAACCGGCGATTTTGAGGCTTGACGTACTCACATCATTGGGGATAAAGCCTTGCACAAACCCCGCGTGCACGTTCGCAATGGCGTCGGGAATACTGTTGAGGCAATCTCCGGTTTGCGTGTATTGGCAATAGCCGGGGTCGGTGGGAAGGGGCACCGTGGCCAGCGGAACCGTGTTGTACGTCTGCAATGACCCCGTGTTTCCCACGGTGTAACGCTGTCCTTCATATCCGCCGAAGAAAAAGAGCTTGTCCTTTATGAGAGCGCCACCGGCTGTGCCGCCAAACTGCTCAAGGTTGCGTGGATTTTTTTCCTGTCCGACCGGGTTGAAGTAATTACGCGCATCGAGCGGCGTGTCGCGACCAAAGGCATAAGCGGTACCGTGCAGACTATTGGTGCCCGACTTCAGTCCCACGTTCACGATCGCGCCCGGCTTCCATCCATATTCGGCGGGTGGGTTCTCTTGGACGTTGAACTCCTGGATCGCGTCTACTGGAAGAATCGTCGCTGAGTCGCCAGCGATGCCGGCGCCGTTGATGATGCTCTGGCCGGAAAAGGGTTCGCTGTTGAACAGCCCATCGACGAGATAGGCATTATCCTCGGCGCGCAGTCCGTTAGCGCTGGTGGTGGAGAATCCGCCGCCCGGATATCGAACCACGCCCGGCCGCAACTGAAGAAGATTCTCGTAATTCCGGCCGTTGAGCGGGAGATCGTTGATCTCCTTATTGCTCAGCGTTCCGCCCAGCACCGACGAGGTCGTATTCACCAGCGGGACCTCGCTCGTCACCACCACGGTCTCTTTGACATCGCCTGGTGAAAGCGCGATCTCGACCGTCAGGTCGGTGGCCACCTCTACCTGGATGTTGCGGCGCTCCACGGTTTTGAAGCCCTTGGCTTCGACGTGCAGGGTATAGACTCCGGGGGTGAGGTTAGAGACGACATAGCCTCCCGAGTCGTCGGTGGTGGCGTTGCGTACCGTGCCGCGCTGGATATCGGTGATGGTCAAATTGGCTCCAGCTACAGCGGCGCCGGTCTGATCGTGAACATTCCCGATGATGCGGCCGGTCGTGGTCTGGGAACTCAGCGGAACCGAGATGGCGAACACCAGGCACGCGAGGGCGAGCGCCCGAGCGCCTTTCACTCGAAAGTGCATGACGACCTCCAAAGAGGATGCAACGGGGTTTGTTTGCCCAGTTACGGCGGCGATGGAAGATATAGCCTTGACGTGGGCTACCCGTCAAGTAGTATTGTGGTCCGACCGCGAGACAGGTTAGTATCCCAGTCGGCCGCCATGGTGTGGGCCAGGCCAGCCATTCAAGGGGGGAGGAACCATTTTCAACATGGCGATTGCGACCATTAATCCGGCGACGGGCGAAGTGGTGAAGACCTTCGATCCTCTCACGGCCGCGCAAATTGAAGGCAAACTGCAGCGGGCCGCTACCGCATTCCGGAGCCATCGGCGGACTTCGTTTGCGGACCGCAGGGCCAAGATGATGCGGGCGGCGGAAATTCTGGAGAAGGAAAAAGATGAATGCGCTCACTTGATGACCCTCGAGATGGGGAAGCCGATCAAGGCGGCGGTTGGGGAAGCTCTCAAGTGTGCGACGGGATGCCGTTATTATGCGGAGAATGCCGAGAAATTCCTGGCCGATGAAATCATCGAAACGAGTGCGCGCCGGAGCTTCATTCGCTACCTGCCGATCGGGCCGATCCTCGCCATCATGCCGTGGAATTTTCCCTTCTGGCAGGTCATGCGTTTCGCTGCGCCGGCGCTGATGGCGGGCAACGTCGGGTTGCTGAAGCATGCGTCAAATGTCCCGCAGTGCGCGCTGAAGATTGAAGACATTTTGCGTCGCGCCGGCTTTGGGGAAGGGGTTTTCCAGACGCTGCTGATCGGCTCAGGTCCAGTGGATGGCATCCTGAACGATCCTCGAGTTGTGGCGGCCACTCTTACGGGCAGCGAGCAGGCGGGCATTCAGGTGGGAGTTTCCGCCGCCAAGCGGATCAAGAAAGTCGTGCTGGAGTTGGGCGGGAGCGATCCTTTTGTGGTGATGCCGAGCGCCGACCTGGAGGCGGCTGTGGCCACGGCGGTTGAAGCGCGCATTCAGAACAACGGGCAATCGTGCATTGCCGCCAAACGGTTTATCGTCTCCGAAAAAATTGCCGACGAATTCGAAAAGAAGTTTGTGAGCCGCATGCAGGCGCTGCGGATCGGCGATCCCTTTGACGAGAGCACGCAACTCGGCCCGCTTGCTAATGCGGATGCGGTTACGTCGCTGGATGCCGACGTTAAAAAAACCGTCTCGGCAGGCGCTCGTGTGCTCACCGGCGGGAAGCCGCTTGACCGGCCCGGCAACTTCTACGCTCCCACTGTGCTGACGGACATACCGAAGGACTCGCCCGCCTACAAGGAAGAGTTCTTTGGCCCGGTCGCGTCTATTTTTCGGGTCAAGGATATCGATCAAGCGATTCAGGTTGCCAATGACAGCCGCTTTGGGCTGGGGGCGAGCGCGTGGACGAACGATCCCGCAGAAACCGAGCGGTTCATCAATGAACTGGAGGCGGGGATGGTTTTCCTGAACAAGATGGTGGCTTCGGACCCGCGGGTGCCCTTTGGGGGTGTGAAAAGTTCGGGGCACGGACGCGAACTCTCGGTGCAGGGGATTCGGGAGTTTGTGAATATCAAGACGGTTTGGATTCAGTGAAGGGCGATTCGGGCGGTGGAAAAGGCGGTATTCAGGGCGGAGAGTGTGACCTCAGTGGCTAAAGCCACGGTCAGAAAAGCGGTTACCGCAGCGCTTAAGCGCTGCGCCACCCAAAAGCGTATAGTAGCCTGACCTAATGGTATGCCGGTATGACCACTGGGCCAGAGTCTTGACAAGGTGTGATATGGGAAATCCAGATGCGGACCCTACAAATCCGAAGCCGGTCTACCGAACGGTGCGAACTTCCCGCCTGTTCGAACAGATTGTGAAACAGGTGGAGGAGTCGATTGTCAAAGGCCAGCTCCAGCCCGGGGACCAACTGCCGGCCGAACGAGATCTGGCGCAGCGCTTTGGGGTGAGCCGCACGGCGGTGCGCGAAGCCGTGAAGACGCTGCGCGAGAAGGGGTTGGTCGAGGCCTATTCCGGCCGGGGGACGTTCGTCACGGATGGAACGGCGCAAGGCATGCGCCAGTCGCTGGACTGGATGGTGCGGACCAACCAGCAAGAGGGCTCGCTGCATCTGGCGGAATTGCGGCAGGTGCTGGAGCCGGAGATCGCGGCGCGGGCGGCGATCCGGATCGACGAGCAATTGCTGGCGACCATGCGGGAAGCGGTGGCCATCATGGATCGGAGTCTGGAGGATCCGGAGGCGTATGTCGAGGCCGATCTCGACTTTCACCTGGCGCTGGCCGAAGCGATGGGCAATCCGATGATTCTCTCGCTTCTGGACTCGATCGTGGCCGTGTTGCGGGAGCAGCGCAGCCGCATTTTCAATGTGGAGGGCGGGCCCGAGCGCGGCCAGTTCCATCACAAACGCATTCTGGCGGCGATCGAAAAGCGGGATCCGGATAAGGCGCGGGAGGCGATGCGCGCTCATTTGAAGCAGGTGCTGGCGGATTCGTCAGGGACGAAAAAGGGTCCGGCGCGAGCGCACTCGGACGTCTAGGGAAATTCTCATTAGGTACGGCAAAAAGCCTTCAACTACAGGGTACACGGGGTTTCACGGAGGTTTGATCAGAGTTTTCTCGCAGAGTGCGGAAAGAGGCAGTTTCGGGCGGAGAATTACCCCAGCGGCTGAAAGCCGCTTGTGATTTTGCGCTGCCTACGGCGGGAGTGGAAGAGGTTGCGGAAAAAGTCATTTGTTTGGGCGAACTCTCCCGCAGCGGCTAAAGCCGCGTTAATTTTGCGTGACTTGCGGTGCGGCTAAAGCCGCACCCTTTCAAAGCAACGGCAACTCAAAGCAACGTCAAGATCGAAGTTTTTTCCGCAACCACTGGAACTCGCGCCCTTGCCGAAGCCGAATGAGGTTTTTCAGCCGTCTGTTAAGCGGCAGGAGTTGTGAAAAGGAGCTCATGGCTAAGCTTGGATTTGTCGGTCTCGGGGTGATGGGCGGCAACATGGTGAGCCGTCTGCTGGAAAAAGGGCACACCGTGACCGGTTACAACCGGACCCGCTCCAAAGCACAGTGGTTAATCGAGCGCGGAATGCAATTCGCGGATTCCCCGAAGGCCGTGGCATTGGCCTCGGACATAACTTTTACGATGGTCACGAACGCCGCTGCGCTCTCTGCTGTTACGGACGGGGCCGACGGGTTGCTGGCCGGGATTTCGTCCGGCAAGTTCCACATCGATATGAGCACGGTGAGCCCGGAGGTGAGCCGGGCGCTGGCCGCGAAGGTTCGCGAAAAGGGCGCGGACATGATCGACGCGCCGGTTTCAGGAAGCGTCATCACGCTGCAACAAGGCAAGCTTTCGGTGATGGTTGGCGGGCGCGACGAGACTTTTGACCGGCTCAAGCCACTCCTGTTGGATATTGGACCGAAAGTGACGCACGTGGGCGGCAATGGCCTGGCGCTCGCGATGAAGATCGCGGTGAACCTGAGCCTGGCCGTGCAGATGCTGGCATTCTCGGAAGGCGTGCTGCTGGCGGAGAAGAGTGCAATTCCGCGCGAGGTTGCGGTTGACGTGCTGGTTCATAGCGCGATCGCCTCGCCGATGATTCAGTACCGTGGACCGTTCGTTCTGCAGCCACCGGAAGAGGCGTGGTTCGACGTCAACATGATGCAGAAGGATCTGCTGCTGGCGATGGACATGGGCCGCAAATTGAACGTTCCCGTTCCCACCACCGCGATCAGCAACGAGTTCCTCACCGCGGCGCGGGGCATGGGTTGGGAGAAACTCGACTTTGCGGTCATGTTCGACGTGCTGGCGCGGATGTCAGGAGTAGAGAGGTGAGTACAGCTGTTTTGCACTAACCGATGGCCGAGGTTAATTGCCGAGGTCAGAGCTTAGAGGTCAGATTGCAGAGGTACGGCGGGGGCAATTATGGAGATGTCATCCCCTAAGGACACTCTGATTAAGTGTCGAAGAAGAGTGTAAGCCACAGAGGACACAGAGGCGCACAGAGCCACAGAGGACACAGAGGCGCGCGGAGATCCCAGGGTCTTAATAAGAGGTTCGCTGAGCCGCTGCGCTGTGCCGGAGGATTCAGCCGCGCCTCTTCCTCTGCGGCTCGAAAAGTCAAAGGCGCTGTTTGGGGGCGGGATTAGCGAAATGATGGCGACTCCACAATCCGGCGATGTTTGGGAAAGAGCCGATCTGTGGATTCGCATGTACCGGCAAATGCTGGCGATCCGACTGTTCGAAGGACAGGTCAACGAGCTGTATACACGCGCGCTGATGCCGGGTCTGGCACATCTTTATATTGGCGAGGAAGCGGTTGCGGTTGGCGTCTGCGAAGCGCTTGAACGCACCGACTACATCACGAGCACACATCGCGGTCATGGACATTGTTTGGCGAAGGGTGCCTCCCCCCACCTCATGTTCGCCGAACTGCTGGGGAAAGAGGCCGGGTACTGCAAAGGCAAGGGTGGCTCCATGCACATTGCAGACCCGGCAACCGGCAACCTGGGAGCGAATGCCATTGTTTGCGGAAGCGCCGGCATTGCCACGGGCGCGGCGTTTTCGGCCAAGCGCCTGGGGACGAATCAAGTGTCGGTCTGTTTCTTCGGGGAGGGCGCGCTCGGGCAGGGCATTCTCTATGAAGAGATGAACCTGGCTGAACTTTTCAAGCTTCCGGTGATCTACGTTTGCGAGAACAATCTCTATACCGAATACACGCACTATTCGGAAACGACGGCCGGAGATATTCTGGCGCGGGCGACGGCGTTTGGGTTGGAAGCAGTCTCGGTGGATGGACAGAACGTGCGCGCCGTACACGAGTTTGCGACGATGCTGGTCGAGCGCGCGCGGCGCGGAGCGGGTCCGGCGTTTCTGCTGTGCGACACCTACCGCTATCACGGACATCACGTCGGGGACATCAACCGCGAATACTACCGCTCCAAACAGGAAGAACAGACCTGGAAGACCGAGCGCGATCCGATTGTGAATTTCGGGAGATGGCTGATCGACCAGAAGGTGGCAGACAAGGGCAGGCTTGACGCCATCGCGAGCGAACTTGAGGCGGAGATGCAAAAAGCAGTCGAGTTCGCGATCGCCGCGCCCTATCCGGCTCCCAACGAAGTGACCGAGGACGTCTATGCCTGAGATGGCCGAGACCGGAACCGAGCAGCGCGAACTGACCTTTGCGCAGGCCATTCGGGAAGCGCTTGCGGAAGAGATGCGCCGCGACTCGACCGTGTGCATCCTGGGCGAGGACGTGGCTGAGGCGGGTACTCCATTTAAGGTTCTCGCGGGGCTGCTGGAAGAATTCGGCAAGGATCGCGTGCTCGATACTCCCATCTCCGAAGCTGGTTTTACGGGACTCGCGGTGGGCGCGGCGATGACGGGAATGCGTCCCATTGTCGACATTATGTTTGGCGACTTCATCACGCTGACCATGGACCAGATGGTGAACCAGGCGGCCAAGGTGCACTACATGTCCGGGGGAAAGTGGAAAGTGCCGATGGTGATGCGGACGACGATGGGAGCGACGCGGCGGTCGGCCGCGCAGCACTCGCAATCGCTGCATGCCTGGTTCTGCCATGCTCCCGGGCTGAAGGTGGTGATGCCGTCGACTCCATATGACGCCAAGGGATTGCTGAAGGCGGCGATTCGAGATGACAATCCGGTGGTCTTCTTCGAAGACAAGATGATGTACAAGCTCAAGGGCAACGTGCCGGCAGGGGATTACACCATTCCGCTGGGTGTGGCGGATATAAAGCGGGTCGGTGAAGATATCACGCTGGTGGCCACCAGCAGCATGGTGCAGGTGGCGCTGAGCGCGGCGGCGATGCTCGAAGAAGTTGGAGTGAGCGCGGAGGTGGTTGATCCGCGCACGCTGTGGCCGCTGGACGAGAAGACGCTGATTGAATCCGCGAGGAAGACGTCGCGGGCTATTGTTCTCGATGAAGGCTATGAACGCTACGGTGTAACCGCCGAGCTTGCGTCCGTGATCGCCACGGGCGCATTCTACGATTTGGACGCGCCGGTGAAACGGATGGGAGCGATGCATGTGCCGATTCCGTTCTCGCCACCGCTGGAAGATGTAACGGTGCCGACGGAGCAGACGGTGTTTGAAGCGGCTCGTGCGATGTGCGGGCGGTAAACAGGAGGTCAGAGGTAAGAGGTCAGATTGCAGAGGTGAGAACCCTCGAAGGCTGGATGGTTCAACGGTTTTACTTCTGCAATCTGACCTCTAACCTGTAGTGAGGAGATATTTATGGCTTTGCCAACTTACGGAACGATGGCGGTCGATTGGGAAAACCGGGTTGACTTCGACCGCTTGCGGCGCGAGCGGTTGCAAAAGGCGAAGGATCTGCTGGCCAAGTCCGAAATGGGGGCGCTGCTTTGTTTCGACATGAACAATGTGCGTTACCTGACTGCGACGCACATTGGCACATGGGCGCAGGATAAGGCGAACCGCTTTACACTTTTGCCACAAAATGACGAGCCCATCCTGTGGGATTTTGGGTCGGCTGCCAAGCACCATCAGTTGCATTGTCCCTGGCTGGGGGAACGGTCGCGCGCCGGAATTTCGATGCTGCGGGGCGCCATGACGCCTGAGATGGGGCGGGCCGAGGATGTCGCCAAGAAAATTCGCGTCGAGCTTGAAATGCGCGGGCTACACAAGGAGCCGCTGGGAATCGACATCATCGAACTCCCGGTTCTTTTCGCGTTGCAGAAAGAAGGAATCAAAGTTGTCGACGGGCAAGCGCTGATGTCGGAAGCGCGGCTCATCAAGACACGGGACGAAATTACTTTGCTGAATACGTCCGCGATGATGGTTGACGCGGCTTACGACGAACTCTACCGCGCGATGAAGCCGGGCATGAGCGAGAACCAGGCCGTGGGGCTGGTCAGCAAAGTTCTCTATGATCTCGGCTCCGAATATGTGGAAGCCGTTAACGCGATCTCTGGGGAGCGCTGCAACCCGCATCCGCATGTGTTCTCCGATCGAGTGTTGCGTCCCGGCGATCCGGTGTACTACGACATTCTCCACTCCTACATGGGATACCGGACCTGCTATTACCGGTGCTTCACTATTGGCTATGCCTCGCATGCTATGAATGACGCCTACAAACGGTGCAGGGAATACCTCGACGCTGCGATTGAGCTGGTGCGTCCGGGGCGCACAACCGCTGAGATAGCGGCGGTGTGGCCGAAGGCGCAGGAGTTCGGTTTCCCCAACGAGGAAGCATGCTTCGCTTTGCAGTACGGGCACGGGATCGGCCTGGCCATCTGGGAGAAGCCGGTGATCAGCCGGCTGGTTTCGTTTGAACACCCGACTGAAATCAAGCCCGGCATGGTGTTTGCGCTGGAGACTTTCTGGCCGTCAACTGACGGCTGGAGCGCCGCGCGGATCGAAGAAGAAATTGTGGTGACCGAAACGGGCCATGAAGTGATCACCCGTTTCCCGGCTGAAGAGCTGTTGGTTGCGGGGCGCCACTACTTCACGGTGGATGGTCCGCTGCCCGCAATCCGCGAAAGCGAATCCGCACCAAGCAAGCGCGTGCGCGAGATGATCGAGGCCAGCTCGCGCCAGGAGCGCGTTGGAGTGGGGGATTAGAGAATTATTCTTGTAGAGACGCGGATTGCCGCTTCTAAGGGCAACTCTGATGAAGTGTCGCTGACGAGACGGGAAACATTGAAAGCGCAACCCACAGCGGCTAAACAGTTTGCTGAAAAAGTAGGCAGTCGCGAAAAAAGCGACCACGGGGGCTAAAGCCCCTACTGATTCAAGGCGGCTTACGCGGCCCTGAAGGGCCGCTCTTCCACGGTTGTGCGAACGTTTTGGAGTTTTTCTCAAACGATAAAGCGGCTTGTGGAGCGGGTTCTGACGGCCTGGCTTAAGCCATGCCCTTTCAAGGCCTCCGTGGGCCGACTTAATCAGAGCTTCCTGGGCAACCCCAAGTTAGAGGGTTGACCACGGCGCGCGGTCCAGAAAGTGCGAGGCGAGGCAAGCCTCGTCTCTACCAGAGTGAGTTTTTAACTTATGGCGATTAGCGTTGTTATGCCCGCGCTTGAAATGGCCCAGGAAACTGGCAAACTGATTTCCTGGCTGAAGAAGGAAGGCGAGCCGGTCGCCAAGGGCGAGCCCTTGCTCGAAATTGAAACGGACAAGGCGGTGATGGAAGTGGAATCCCCGGCCGACGGCGTGCTAGCCGGTGTCAAAGCGCAAGCCGGCAGTGAAATACCCGTCGGGCGCACGATTGCATGGATTGTGAAGCCCGGCGAGACGGCGCCTACCGACGAAGCTCATGTGGAATCCGGACGAAAAAGCGTCGTATCCGCGGCTTCGTCTTCTGCATCTGCGTCCGCTTCGGCGGCTACTGCTGCGCAGTCGCCGGCCGGATCCGCAAATCACGAAATCAAGATCTCTCCTAAGGCTCGTCGTCTCGCCGCCGAGAAGGGAGTCGATCTCGCTCGTGTGCATGGCTCCGGTCCCGGCGGAGAGATTCTGGCTGCGGATATTCTGGGCGCTGAATCGAAACAGGCTGGGCATGGCGTCGCGTTGCATGCGGAAAGCGCGAGTCCGATCGCTCGCTTGATGGCCGAGCGCACGACCCAGAGCTGGACCACCGTCCCACACTTCTTTGTTGTTCGCGAGTTGGACGCCGGCGCCTTTGACCAGGCGCGGCAGCAGTTGGCCGGCGACATTGACAAGTCATACGGCGTCAAACTGACGCACAGCGACCTGTTGGTGGCCCTGGTGGCTCGCGTTCTGGCGAAGCATCCCAAGATGAACGCAAGCTGGACGGGCGAGTCTATTCGCCTCAACGGCGATGTCAACATCAGCCTTGCCATGGCCGTGACTGAAGGCGTGGTCGCCCCCGTCATTCCTCATGCCGACAGGACGAGCCTGGGGGCGATTGCGGTGCAGCGGCGGGAACTCGGCGAACGTGCACGGGCCAATAAGCTTCGCCCGGCCGATCTTGCGGGCGGCACGTTTACCATCAGCAATCTGGGCATGTTCGACGTGGATGCTTTTACCGCGATCATCACGCCGCCCCAGGTTGCAATTCTCGCGGTCGGCCGCATCGAGGATCGGGTTGTTGCCGTTGGCGGCCAACCTGCCGTCCGCCCCATGGTGACGCTTACGCTTTCAAGCGATCATCGCGTGATCGATGGCGCGCGCGCGGCGGAATTTATGCGGGATGTCGCCGATGCCATCACCAAACCGCAAAAGTGGCTTGGCGAAAATTGAAGCCGGGCCCTTTCAACCAGGCGCTGAAACGCGAATCTATTTTCAGCGACTGGGCGGCACGAGTGGAACTCGTGCCCTTCCCTTTTCTTGCGCTCTTCAAGTTTTTCCCAACCTGTGAAAGTACCCTTCCCGAAGCCGAGACGCGGCAAGCCGCGTCTCTACGCAAGTCGCCTCCCATTGCCCTTGCCGGTCCTGAACGTTAAACTCTTACCTTCGGAGTTAACCATGCTGGTTGTGATGCAGGCGCAGGCCACCGAAGAGCAGGTGCGCGCTGTGTGCCAGAAAATCGAAGCGCTGGGATACCGCGCCCATTCCATTCCGGGCGCGCAGCGTACCGCTATCGGGATTACCGGCAATAAGGGCGAGGTCGATCCAGGAGCGCTCGACGAGATGCCGGGAGTGCAGGAAGTGATCCGGGTCTCCAAGCCCTACAAACTCGTCAGCCGGGATACCAAACCGGACAATACCATCGTCAAGTTTCCGGCTCGTCGTGGGGACAATTCGGGTGGGAAGGATTCGGGTGGGAACAGTTTGCACGGGAGCGATTCGGGGGTCACGATCGGAGGAACGGATCTCGCGATTATGGCTGGCCCGTGCGGCATTGACAGCCGGGAACAGGCCTTTGCGATTGCAGAGCGGGTTGCTCGCGCGGGGGCGCAATTTTTCCGCGGCGGCGCTTATAAGCCGCGTACGTCTCCTTATTCTTTTCAGGGCCTTGGAGAAGACGGCCTGAAGATCATGGCGGAGGTGCGCGAGCGCTTCGGTTTGCTTATTGTGACCGAGGCGGTCGACTATGAATCGCTCGAACTGGTCGACGAGTATGCGGATATGATCCAGATCGGGGCGCGCAACATGCAGAATTTCTCGCTCCTCAAGCGTGCGGGACGCGCCCGCAAGCCGGTGCTTCTGAAGCGTGGTATTTCGGCGACGCTCGAAGAATTCCTGATGGCTGCCGAGTATATTATGAGCGAGGGCAACTACAATATTGTGCTGTGCGAGCGCGGGGTGCGGACGTTCGCGGATCATACGCGCAACACGCTTGACCTGAGCGTTGTGCCCGCGGTGCAGCGTTTGAGCCACTTGCCAATCATCGTCGATCCCAGCCACGGAACCGGGAAGCGCAACAAAGTTACACCGCTCTCGCGCGCCGCGATTGCTGTGGGAGCCGATGGCCTGATCATTGAAGTGCACAACGATCCCGACCGCGCGCTGTCGGATGGCATGCAGTCGCTGTATCCGGATCAGTTCGATGCGCTGATGGTGCAAGTGCGGCAGATTGGGGCGGTGCTGGGACGGGGCGTTCCGGCTTCAATCCGCGTGCACGCGGGGGCGACCCCGTTAGCGGATTAATCCTATGAAACGAAGATGGGTGTTCGCGTTTGCCTTGTTGGCAGCCGCTTTGGCCGCCCGATCGATGCTGTTTGGCGAGGATGATTCCACAAAACAGCGCCCGGACGCGGAACAGGTTTATCAAGTCGGGGGCGCAGTGAAGGCGCCCAAAGTCATTTACGCGCCTGACCCTGAATACGATGACGCCGCGCGCAAGGCGAAACTGTCGGGCACGGTTTTGCTGTCAATCGTCGTGACTAAAGAAGGGCTGACCAGAGACGTGAAGGTGGTAAAGAGTCTTTCCAAGGGCCTCGACCAGAAAGCCATTGAAGCGGTTTCGCGCTGGACATTTAAGCCTGCAATCAAGGATGGTGAGCCTGTCGCGGTGCAGCTTAAGGTCGAGACCAGCTTTAGAATCCGTTAACGGTCTGCCATCTCTGATAATCTCTTGCATTCAGCAAAGATCGTGTCCCCGTGCGTAAACTCCTTTTCATCGTCGTCTGCGTTCCTCTCGTGCTTGCTGCTGGATGGTATTACTTCCACCAGCGAACACTGCCTGCCAATGGACCGCTCTACCGCGAGTACGCCTACATCTCGAACGGCAAGAGCAATAACGTTACTGTGATTGACTTGCGCTCCTACGCGCCGGTGCGCACGCTGGCGGTGGGTTCGGAGCCGACGGGCCTGGCGGCGAACCCGAAGCGCAATGAGGTTTATGTCGTCAATACGGGATCGTCGAACGTGAGCGTGATTGACGCTGAGCAGAACAAAGTGGTGGCCACGATCGGGGTGGGCGGACAGCCTTACTTTATTGACGTATCGCCGGATGGACAGCGCGCCTGGGTGGCGAACTCGGGGTCGGCCAGTGTTTCGGTGATCGATCTGGACAAGCGGGCGGTAGAGGCGACTCTGCGGGTCGGGGGGAATCCCGGCCTGGCGCGGGTTTCGCCGGATGGGTCGACGGTTGTGGTCAGCAACCGCGCCGACAATTCGGTCTCGATCATCGACGCCGCCCGGCTGGCTGTACGCTCGGCCATCAACATCTGCATCCAGCCGGAAGACATTGCCATCCTGCCGGATTCGACGAAAGCATTCGTCTCGTGTTCGGGATCGGGGCAGGTGGCGAGCATCGCACTTAAGAATGAACCCCGGGAGCATGAACCCCGGAAACAATCCCAGGAGAGTGACACGCGGAAGAATGAAGTTCAGAAAAGTGGAATTCGGGAAGATGAAGGAGAGAAAAATGAAAGCCAGAACGATAAGTTGCTGGCGCTGCTCGATGTGGGGAAATCTCCGGTGAGTCTGGCATTAAAGCCGGATGGCGGAGAGCTGGCGGCGTTCAATTTTGATGGGGGCAGCATCTCCATCATCGAGACGACGCCGAACGAGGTGCTGGGAAGCTATCTGGTGGGCGCGCAGCCCACGCGGGGAGTATTTTCGCTCGATAACTCGCGGCTCTACATCTCAAATTTCGGAGGGAATAACGTCGCAGTCTACGATATCGATCTGGGTAAGGTGGTTGCGTATTTGCCGGTCGGAACGCACCCGGACGCACTGGCG
>JBAQJU010000121.1:0-7074 GCA_049300475.1 Terriglobales bacterium
GGGCAGTGTAGAGCGCGAACTGAGCGCGCGTAACGCCTCGGGCATAGAGCATGTCGACATCGTTGGGGTTGCGCGCGAGACCGGCATCCTCGATCTTTTCCGCCTGCTGGACCAACTGCCTGATGCGCGTTTTCTGCTGGGGATCGGCGGGGCGGTGGGCATTCCCTATGAAGCTGTCGTTGGTGTACTCGCCGGTGTTGATCGCTCCCATGCGATAGAGTTCGCGGACCAGGATGGCGGAAAGAAGATGGTTCAGAGCGAAGGGGTCGTTGGGATGGCGGGCAACGATCTTCTCGAGGTCCTGAATGGCAGCGTCGTGATCGAGGTTGTAATAGTGCTCGAAGGCGGCCTGGTTGAGAGGATCGGCGGGACGAAACGTATCTGGGACTCCCGCGCTCGCTGCCTGGGAGACAAAAAGCAGAAGGACGAGAGCCAGCGGAATGTTGGCGGGGGAAACGCAGCGGAACCAAGACCGGTCGGAAGCCAAGCTTGCTTCAGTTTACCTGAGAAACTGGCCTCGGTTGGGTGGTGATGGGCTTTAAGGGGCGGGCGGGGCAGAGCTTGCGACCACGCGAGCCATTGCTAGTTCCGAGGACCGGCGGGGGAACCAAGGCCGATACGTTTCACAGCGGCGTAAACCATGCAAAATAGATGGGAAATTCGGGATTGATCGCGTAAATCTTGCCCTCCGAATGGCCTGCCTCCCCCTTAGCTGGTCAGTAACTGCTGTCTTTGTAATCAGTCATTTTGGTGATCCGCTTGCGTACAACGAGCGGATACAAAGAGGAAGTTTTATGGCAGAAGCAGTAGATCGGGCGCAAAACGAATTTTGGCGCCCGCCGATCGCGGCGTCCAAGGTTACTATTGGCCAGGACCCGAGCGAAACCTGCGATGGATGTGGAACTGAATTCATCGTCGGATCGCGCTTTTGCCACAGCTGCGGTGCGGCGCGTCCCGAGTTGCAAGCGAAGAGGACCGTCGAAATTCCGGGCCTGATGGAACTTGCTGCCCTCGGCAAACGGCTGGGACTAACTACGCCGGCATTGGCCGCCTTTCTGTTCGGCGTCATCTGCATGGCGGGAGCCATCGCGGTGAGCATCATCTTCACGGCGCGGACAGCACTGGATTGGCAAGCAATTCAGTTGTGGCGGATCGAGTGGCTGCTGGGCGCGATCGCGGCCTTCGGTGCGAGCTGCGTGCTGAAGAAATCCAGTTAGTTACTCCTGCCTGATTATTTTCCTTCCTGCTTTTCTTCCCTATTCAATTGCGCTTTTTCAATTGCGCGAATGGGCGTGCTCGTTCTCAGTAACGACCTGGCTGGGCCTGCGCTGCTCATGCATGCGGTAGAGGTGATGCAAGGGCCCGGCGCCATGGCCAAGCGGATAGGCGTTGGCGATGGCCGCCGAAATATAGGCCTTGGAGAGAAGCACGGCCTCGGGTAGTCCGCGGCCGTGGGCCAGATGGCAGGCGAGCGCGGTGGCAAAGGCACATCCGGTGCCATGAGTGGAGGTCGAGCGCTGTCGCTCCGCCTTAAAGACTTCCTGTTCGATTCCGTGAGCCGTCGTAAAGCTGAGCAGATCGATGGCTTTTTCGAGATGACCCCCGGTGACCACAACATTCGCCGCTCCAAGTGAGTGGAAACGGCGGGCAGCCTCCCGCATCGCTTCTACCGATGCCGCGAGCGAAGCGGTTGGAATATTGCCCATTCCTGCCAAGGCGGTGGCCTCATCCAGGTTGGGCGTGACCAACTCGACCAAGGGAAAGAGTCGCTCAATCATCAGTTTGGTTCCGGCGGAATCGAGCAGATTGGCTCCCGAACTTGACTTGAGGATCGGATCCAGCACAACGTGAGGCAGTCGGGCCCTGCTAAGGAAGTCGGCGACCGTGCGAACGACCCGCTCATTGGCCAGCATGCCGACATGGACGGCTTCGATGGCGAAGTCCGAAAGGAGCATATCGAGGCTGGCGGATATGACCTCGGGATCTACCGACTGGACCCGGCGGACTCCCTGAGTAGACTGGACGGTCAGCGCCGTAATACATGAAACTCCGTAGCATCCTTGGGCGGCGATGACCTTGATGTCAGCAGTAATGCCGGCCCCGGAGGAGGGATCGAAGCCCGCGATGGTCAGTACGACAGGGGGTGCGGTAGGCATTCGGTCACTGTACCCCAAAGGCAACGGCGAGGTGAACTGTAAGGTTCGTGCGCCTCCCGCAACGGCTGCGAGGACGGGCCGGAGCTGCTTTCGTCACGCACATGGGAAGGTATGTTTACCAGCCAGTACTCGGGATCTCACGTAAGTGATTGATTATAATACTGTTACAAAATATAATGTAAGTATAACATTCTATTGGGTCTAGTTGAAATGTTACCGAAGTGTGATTCCGTAGATTTACTTTATGGTTAACATCTCGCTACGACTAGTTTCAACGACATAGAGCGTAAAATCTGTCCTATCATGGTGCTAAGCCATTGATTAATTACTACTTGGGTAATCACTGTAGATATTTTTTCTGATTGACATAAACCGATGGCACCCGTAGCATCAGCGAATCGTTTGAAAAAAGGAGCAGACGACCGAAATCGACTTTCCAAGTAGGAGGTAACGAATGCGACGACGTTTCGCTGAAGGTCTGGCGATTGTTTTATCGATTGCCACTCTGGGAGCAGGAGCCGCATCCGGGCCAAGCAGCCTGGAAGCCGCCAAGGGTACGAAAGTTCCTCAGATCCAAGCCAGTAGCCACCCAAGCCCGAAATCCAACAAGTCCCACGCCTACCAGGTAGGAACCGCGTCCTGGTATGGGGAGCAGTTTCAGGGCAAACAGACAGCGAGCGGTGAGCCATTTGACATGCTCGACTTTACGGCGGCACACCCCAGCCTTCCGCTGGGCTCGTTCGTGAAGGTCACGAACCTGAAAAATGGGCATGCCGTGATCGTGCGAATCAATGACCGGGGTCCGGTAGTGGACGGCCGGATCATCGACGTTTCCTATAACGCCGCGCGGGCGCTCGGATTCAAGGAGCGTGGTGTACAGAGGGTCCGTCTGGACCTCTACCGGCACCGGCCTGTAACTGTGGCTGAGCTAGAACCCATAGCCAATCCCAACTAAAACCGATACACTCGGCAGCGATGTCCAGCAAACAAAATATGGACCCGCGCCAGCGTCTAATCGTAGCGCTCGATGTATCGAACGTCGCGGCCGCCCGGAAGATCGTGGCGGCTGTGGGCGATTCCGCCTTGGCCTACAAGGTAGGGGTGCAGCTTTACACGGCCGAAGGGCCTCCGATTGTTCGCGAGTTGGTGGGCTCGGGCCTGCGCGTTTTTCTGGACCTGAAGTATCACGATATTCCGAATACGGTCGGCGCGGCTGTGCACGAGGCGGCGCTGCTAGGCGTGAACATGTTGACGGTGCACGCGAGCGGGGGTGGGAGGATGCTGGGCGCTGCCGCGGACGCGGCACGGAGGAGCAACCCGGCGCCGCTGGTTCTTGCCGTGACCGTGCTCACCAGCCTCGACGACGCCGACCTGAGAACGCTGGGCGTGCGCGGAGGAGTGCAGGATCAGGTTCTGCGCCTAGCCGCCCTCGCGATGGCAAACGGTTGTCAGGGAGTGGTTGCATCCGCACAGGAATGCGCTGCACTTCGCGAAGAGTTTGGAAACGATCTGGTAATCGTGACGCCGGGCGTGCGTCCTGCAGGCAGCGGTCACGATGACCAGGCGCGAGTGGTGACGCCTGCAGAAGCAATCGCGGCCGGAGCCACTTATATCGTCGTCGGACGGCCAATCACGGAGGCTCGCGATCCAGCCGCGGAAGCCAGGGCCATCCTCGGGCAACTGGCCGCCTGAGACAGCTGCCTCTTACAATTTCTCAAAAAACTCGCAACCCGAGCACGAGATGTAAATCCCGCCGGGAATGCCGCGCTCGCGATCTTTCATGCGCTTGACGATGCGCGTGTCCTTGCCGCACTTGGGACAGGCGGTTGATTTCGTTGTATCCATGACCTTTTTACGGTCGGCCGTTTTTGCAATCTTCGCCATGCAGGTTCTCCTGACAGGAATGTGCCGCCCGCCCAGAGGCTGCGGTTCTACCTGGTAATTGGGGAGTATCGTCGTTAAGTGATCAAGGAACGCCCGGCTCGGATCTCAGCAGCCCGGCAGGATCAACACGCACAAAATCGGTGCAAGTACTCGCCAAGGGAATTTTACACGATACGCACGATCCCAAGGAAACGGCGGCGTCGGAAAGATCGGAAGAATAGACGGACGGATAAAAGGTCGGCAGAATAGAAGAAAGTAGAGATAGAAAAAAATAGGGCTGCTTGCGCAGCCCTGTGAGTGAGAAAGATTAGGGGTGACCTATTATTTTTATTTGCCCGTTCCCGTCAGACTTGAGGTCTGCGGGCTCCCGACCGCGCTATCGCTAACCTGCAATTGACCCGTCCGCGTGCCGGTCTGCGTGGGCTTGAACACCACGCTGATCTTGCAGCTGGTCTTGGCAGCGAGACTGGATGAACAGGTGGTCGTGGAGACGCTGAAGTCTCCCGTGGCCGAGGCCAAGATCCCGGTCAGGGCCACCGCCTGTTTGTTGGCGAGCGTGAGCACTTTCGCGGCGCTGGTCTTTCCCACCTTCACTGCGGCGTAGGTCTCACTGACTGGGGTTAGCGTGACTTGGGCGGCGCCGGTACCGGTCAACGACACGGTCTGTGGACTGTTCGCGGCGCTGTCGGTGATCGTAAGGCTTCCGGTGCGTGTTCCCGTTTGCGTCGGAGTGAACGTAACCTTGATCAGGCAACTCGCTCCCACAGCCAGTGTGCTTCCGCAAGGATTCGTGGATGTAGCCAGGGCGAAATCGCCGCTGGGCACAATGCTGTTGATGCCCAGCGTTGAGGTTCCCGAATTCTTGAGAGTAACCGTCTTGGCAGCGCCTGTCGCGCCCACGACGATGCTCCCCCAGGCCAGGGAAGTCGGCGTGAGGGTCACCGCTGCACCGTTAGCAGTCACAGTCAGGCTCAGCTGGGTCGTCTGAGTTAGAGTACTCGACACACCTGTGATCGTCACAGTACTTGTGCCCGTGGTGGCCGTGCCGCTTGCCGTAAGAGTCAACGTGCTGCTGGAGGTGGCCGGGTTCGGGTTGAACCCTGCCGTCACGCCGTTTGGCAAACCCGAGGCAGCGAGAGTGACGCTGCCGCTGAAGCCATTCAGCGGGACGATGTTGATCGTACTCGTGGCGTTGCTACCTTGGACAACCGTAACGGGATTGGGGTTCGCATTCATGCTAAAGCCCGGAGCCCCGGCGCAACCGGGGAAGTTAAAGGAACCGATGGCGGTACTCCAGTTGAAGCCTCCGTTCTGGCCGGTCGCCTTCAAGTATTCCTGAGTGAACCAGAAGGTGCAGTCATCGGTAGGATCGATGGTAACCGACGCATAGTCGCCCCACCGATCGTAAATATCTCCGGACTGCGATCCTGCGCCAGCTTTCAGAACAACCTCGGACTCCATCGTGCCTGGCGTGTCGCTGGGTACCCGGCCCGCATAAACGAGGGAAGGATACTGGCCAGATGCCGATCCCGATCGGCTGAAGCCGATCGCGATGTCCTGGTTCTGATCCATCGCCATGGCTCCCATCCAGCGATACTGCTTGTCGGGCGCGAAGGTTCCGGATTGGTACAAGGTGGGAGTCGTCTCGGGATTGTGGATCTCGTACCAGCGAACGCCACTGCTGGTGCCGGCGGCGACGGTGTGGTTCACCATCAGTACCGAGTGATCGCTGAAATTGCGGTATACGAGCCGGTACATCAGACGGTCGGCGAGGCCCTCCAGCAAGTCACTGCCTAGGGTGGGCTGCTTCACGCAATCTCCCCCACCGCACAGTGGCGTGAAAGCGGGAACCGCAATCAAGGTCGGACCCGTGAAGGTTGAATTGGCCGGCGTCCCGAAGTCAACGTGGAAGTTGAACATGCTCAGGTTGTTGCTGCCATCGGGATCCAGTTCCACGACGAAGTTGGGGGTGCCTGCCGCGGGAGGAGTGGCGCCATCCAAATCGGATGGCAACATTCCAAACTGGTTGCTGTCTTGCTGGAAGCAGACGAGCTGCGCAGTGTTGCCCGCCAGCATGGCGGTACGGTCGGCCGCGCAAACATTGGCGCCGACGAACGCCGTGCCAGCCAAATTGAAATTGTTAAAGGTGAGGTAGTAGGCATCGGGCCAGACACCTAATTTCGGATAGTCGGGGAAGTCGGTAAAAGCGAATGCGTAGCGGTTGTAGGCGCCAGTTGCATCGGAAGTTTGGGAGACCGCAATACAGTCGTAGTCGTTGCCAGACTTATTGATGGCGAACTGGTTGACGACCCAGCGCTGCGCCGCCGCGTCAAACCGGATGGTCGGGTCGCCGCTGTTATCGGTTTCGCACGAGCCGCCGAATCCTGACCAGAAATCGTTTCCGGAGAGCGGGCCCAACAGCGTATTCCCACTCTTGTCGAAAACCTGATAGGTGGTATTCACGTATTGAACATATTGGGTCGTGCCCGGAGCGCCGTCGTTGTCGGGCGGCATGCAGTTGCAGAAAAAGCTGTCGCCATAGCCGATGCCGTCGAATTCAAGGTTGAAATTTGGAGTCTGCAAGGTGGGGGAATTCTCGACCGTCTGCAGCACGGGATCCCGCTGGACCTGGTCGCTCCAGGGGTGATTCGGATTGCGAGGGTTTTCGATCTCGTGCTCGGAAGGCACTCCGAATTCAGGAAACAGCGGCGCCACTTCTCGCAGCCGCGGTCCGCTATCGTGTTTGAATTCCTGGATGACGATGGGGCCCTTCGTCACCGTGCTGGCTTGTTGTGCGACCGCCGGCAACACGAGAGAAAAAATCGCCAGCAATGCCATTACCGAAACACGTTTAATCGTCACTGCTTCCTCCTCATTTCTTTCCCGCTTCTGTTTCTGAAGGGTCGTAAACGCCTTCAAATTCCAACGTCAAAACATCATCGGCTCCGAGCTTTCCTTCGTACGTGCCGCCGCCCATGATGCCTTTGAATTTCCCTGTCCCGCGCATCAGGCTCCAGCGTCCTTTGACATCGGC